>CAZWVR010000142.1:0-4579 GCA_964637235.1 uncultured Bacteroidales bacterium
AAGCGAAAAGGAGCTTGAGGATTTTATAAATAAATTAAAATTTTATCTTAGTGCAGATGCTATGGGTGATTGGACTAATCGTTTGACTATTATAGCAGATGATGAGCAAAATTTTGCTTTTATGAATGACGCAGAGGCACTTTCTGATAAAATAGATACCCTTTATCCATATTTTCGTATAAATAAGATATATCTGGACGCCTATAAAGAATATACTTCTGCTTATGGTCAGTCTTATCCTGACGTGACAGTAGCTATAAATAATGCTGTTAAACAGGGTACATTAGTAATGACTTTTTTAGGTCATGGAAATATGTTTCTATTAGCACATGAACATATTTTATTGAAGCAGGATATAAGTAAGTGGGATAATTTTCAGAAATTGTTGTTTTTTATTACTGGTACTTGTGAGTTCGGTAAGTTTGATGAATATCGTCCTAATGATCCTAATTATAGTACTTCTGCTGCTGAGGAGGCTGTGATAAATCCTAATGGGGGAGCTATTGGTATGCTTACAACTGTTCGTCCTTCATATATTTCTATAAATGCTATAATAACTTTTCGTTTTTTTGATTATTTATTTTCCAACACTTTGGGTGATGCATTTATAAAAACAAAGAATTCTTTAAGTGATTATAATAAACATACTTTTTCTTTATTAGGAGATCCTGCATTACGTTTGCGCTATCCATATTACAATATTAGAATTACTGATTTACAGGTTCAGGGAGCAAGTGATACAATTAGGGGCTTAGATAAAGTAAAAATTTTTGGAGAGGTAAGAGATAATACCGATAGATTACTTAATGATTTTCAGGGTATTGTTTATCCAGTTCTTTTAGGTAAAAAGCATTATTTGCATACATTAGATAATGATGGTATAGGTGCTTTTAGATATTGGGATATGAATAACGTATTATTTCGTGGGCAGGCTTCTGTAAGTAATGGAAAATTTTCTTTTACTTTTATAGTGCCTAAGGATATTGATTATAGTTATGGTAAGGGGCGAATAGTTTTGTATGCTAAGAGTAATAAAAATGATGCTAAGGGTTATAAAAATATTATTATAGGAGGGATAAATACTAATGCACCAGTGGATAATGAAGGACCTCGTATCCGTTTGTTTATGAATGATACAAATTTTGTAAATGGAGGCATTACTACTCCCTCGCCAATGTTGTTAGCTTTATTGCAGGATGAAAATGGAATAAATACATCTTCAAGTGGCTTTGGGCATAGTATTACGGCAATACTTGATAATGATAATAGGCATTTATATCTATTGAATGAGTATTATCAAGCTGATTTAAATACATATAAATCTGGTAAAGTCAAATTTAATTTTTATAATTTGAAAGAAGGGAGGCATTCACTGCTTTTACGTGCTTTTGATGTGTATAATAATTCTTCTGAAGCAACATTGGATTTTATAGTAGAAAGTGCAGAAAAACTGCAAATACAGCATTTATTAAATTATCCTAATCCATTTACAACTCACACTGATTTTTATTTTGAACATAATAAACCCGGAATACCTTTGCAAGTACTTTTACAGATTTTTACACTTTCAGGTAAGTTAATAAAAACTTTTCATATAGAAATGACTACGGAAGGTTTTCGTTCTACACCAATTTCTTGGGATGGGCTTGATGATTATGGTAATAGAATAGCTCGTGGGGTATATATTTATAAACTTACTGTAATGACACCAGATGGAGAAAAAGCAACAGCTTATGAAAAGTTATTGATTCTTAGATGATTGATTATAAATATGAATGTCTCTTTGTGGAAATGGAATAGAAATATTGTGTTTACGGAATAGACTGTCAATTTTTTTTCTGATATCACTTTTTATTTCCTCTACATTGAAAGAATCTTTTGTATAAAAGTATAATTTAAAGTTTAAAGATGAATCTCCAAAATCGGAAAAAATTACTGTTGGTTTTGGATTTCTGCTTATTTTAGGATTTTTAGAAGTGGCTTCTATTAGTAATTTTTCTACTAATTGGATATCAGAACCGTAAGCTACACCTACTTGTACATAGAAGCGTGTTATTGGTTTACCTTTGCTCCAATTTATAATATTTCCGGAAGTGAGTTTTGAATTAGGGATGATTATTTGTATATCGTCTCGGGTTAATATTGTTGTGGTTCTAAATCCTAATTCTATTACTTTACCTACTAATTTGTCAACTTCTACTATATCGCCTACATTAATTTTACGTTCAAAAAGAATTATTATGCCTGATATTATATCTCCAAAAATTTGTTGAATTCCAATACCTAAGCCGACTAAAAGAGCTGCTGAACTTGCTAATAATAAAGAGATGTTAAAGCCAAGACCTTGTAAAATGAAAAGTATTACAAAAATCCAAATTATATATTGACTAATTTTATAGATTGTGTAGGCTGTGCCTTTTTCTAATTTCTTTTTTTCGATTAGTTTATTGAAGAATATTTGAAGGGAAACTATTATGGCTATTGTGATGGCTATTGTTATTAGAATGAAAAAGATATCGTAAATTGTGATGTTTACTTTTGAAATTGTAAATAATTTGTATTTAGAGATTTTTGAATAATTTGGAAATATTATTTTAGCAATGATATGTATTGTAAGCAGCCAGATTATTATATCTACAATAGTTCGGAGTGTCTTATTTTTTAACACTCCGAGTTTTTTCATTGATTGAAGTTTGATAAATCTTATAAGAAAAAGATTGGCATTTATTATAATGAATATTACAGTGAGATTAAAAGCTGTAAGTTTTAGATATTTATTTTTTAGAATTATTAGATTTTCAAATTCTTTAATTGTGATTAACGCTATGATTATTAGGGTAAAAAGCCATATTAAAGAGTAAAGAAATCCTTTGGGTATTTTCCAATGATTTTCTTTATATTTTTTATTGAGGAATTTATTTATGAATATATTTGCTGTAATGGCGATAAGGATAACTATTATATCAAGTGTAATATTTGTTGGAGATAATGCGAGATTTTTAATTAAATTGTGTATTCCGTTCATAAGGAATTAAAATTTTTGTATTCTTTGTTGGTTTTGTTGCTATGAGTTTTGCTTTCGGGAAATTTTTCTTTATTTTTTGAAGAGCTTTTAATGCTTTTGTTTTATCTGTAAAAAAGCGATATACAAGAATAAAGTATTGAGAATTTGCCTCTTGGAGAATAAAAGTATGTATGATGTCATATCCTTTTGTAAGTAGCTCAAATTTTTTTCTATTAAGATTGTTTAAAGAATAGAATTGGTCAATCATAACTAAATAAAGAGTATCGGGTAAATATTGGTTATCTTTTAGATCTATTTCGGAAGGGGAATTATATATTTTTCGGAATATATTTGTGTATTTAGAGTTTGGGTATTTAGATATAAATGTTGGTAAATCATCTTTTTGAGCAATATATGTGAAATTAACATTGGCATAAAAATGCATATAGTTTTTTATATCGTATTTTTTCACTATATGGATATCTGCAATATTTTCGATAGCTGTGAGCATATATTTTCTAACTATTGGGAAGTATGAAGTTTGTGGATATAAATTTAGCAATTTTTCTCCTGAGATAATTACTTTGTAATATTTTTGACTATTGAGAAAGGGGTGATTATCGGAGCATTTTGAAGCTTGCTTGTAATATGTAGTTAAGGAGTTAAAAAGTTGTTTTTCTTGTTTAGATTGACAGAGGGATAGTTTTATTGAAAATAGAAAAAATATTATAGGAACGAATTTCATTCTTTGGTGTTTATAGGAGTTAAACCGTATTTTTTTCCTAAATCTAACATCATTTTATATGCTGCTTCGTAAGAATTTTCTATTTTGCCGTCTAAGATAGCGTTTTTAATAGTATCTTTAATTTCTCCAACTATTTTAGATGGTTTTATGCCGAATGTTTGCATAATTATATGTCCATCAATAGGAGGTTTCCAGTTTCTTATGAAGTCTTTTTCTTCTACTTCTTTGATTCTTTGTCGTAGTTTTTTGTAATTTTCTAAGTATTTTTTTTCTTTTTCCTGAAATTTTGTTGTTATATCTGCTTGTGCGAGGAGTAGGAGGTCGTCCAGATAGTCTCCTGCGTCGAATATTAGGCGTCTTATTGCGGAATCTGTGATTTCCTCATCTGTCAGGTCAATAGGTCTGTGGTGCATTTCAATAAGTTTTTGGACGTATTTCATTTTGGGTCCGAGGGGTAATTTAAGTCGTCTAAATATTTGTGGTATCATTTTAGCACCAATGATTTGGTGTCCGTAGAAAGTCCATTCACCGTTTTGGAAACGTTTTACATAAGGTTTTCCGATGTCGTGGAGTAGAGCAGCCCAGCGTAGATATAAATTATCTGTATATGGAGCGATTCTATCGAGGACTTTTATTGAATGTAAGAAGTTATTTTTGTGAGAGATGCCATTGATTACTTCTACTTCTGCTAATTTATTGAGTTCTGGGAAAATTATTTCAAGTAAACCGGTTGAATATAGCATTTTAAAACCCACTGAGGGTTTTTCTGCCATTATTATTTTATTTAATTCGTCAGTAATTCTTTCTTGTGAGACTATTTTTATTCTGTC
>CAZWVR010000143.1:0-4264 GCA_964637235.1 uncultured Bacteroidales bacterium
AAGCAAGCCGAAGAAGAAGCAAACAAAGAAGTCGAAAAAATAAACAAAAAATATACGATACTGTCAAAAAATTAATGGCTAACGATAGAGCTAAACATACAGTCCTCCCTCTAACTAAATTCGGCTTAATGCAAATAACAAGACAAAGATTACGAGAAGAAGTCTCTTTCCAAACAAGTGAACCTTGCCCTGTTTGTCAAGGTACTGGCGAAATTATCGACTCATTCCAGATTATTGAAACTATTGAAGAAGTACTTAGACAAATAGCCGCATTAAAAAAATATTCTAAATTAACTCTTACTGTACATCCCTTCATTTATGCATATCTGAAACGTGGATTTTATTCTATACTACTCCAATGGCGACTTAAATACTTTTTTAATCTCAAATTAAAACAAAATAAAGACTTCCATATATTTGAATTTCAGTTCACAGACAATAACGACAAAAAAATTACTCTTTAAACTTATGGAACACCCTGCTGCTATAATCCTTGCCGCCGGTAAATCTATAAGAATGGGAAAACCTAAACCTTTTTTAAAATATAAAAACTCGTTTTTCTTAAAAAATATAATTGAAACATATAAAAAGCAGGTCAACAAAATAACTGTCGTCTTTAATCCTTATAACTTCTTACTACTATTTAAACATTATCCCATCTACTATCCTAATTTATGCTTCACTATCAACGATAATATCAACGAGCGTTTTTACTCCATCTATAAAGGAATACTATGCCTAAAAAATTATAACTACATATTTATCCAAAATGTAGATAACCCATCCGTAAAACTTAAAACAATCCAATTGCTATGGAAATACAGAAACAAAGCTGATGTCATTATACCTGCCTATAAAAACCTTCACGGACATCCTATACTTATAAACCGAAACGTGATAGCAGCCATAAAAAAGCAAAATTATTTCCACCACAATCTAAAAACTTTTTTGCAACAATTCACTAAATTTTACGTTTTAATAAAAGATAGAAGCATATTAGAAAATATCAATACTCTCAACGAATATCTTAAATTATGCGAAAATGAAAAATCTGTCTAAAATCTACCTTATAATACTAATAATGCTGATATATTCACAAATAAATGCTCAAATAGATGAAGACGATTCACCGTTTTTCGGTCTTAGTAGAAGCCTTAATAGCCCTCTCGACCAGTATAATATGGGAGAAATTACATCCCAAAAAGCACAAGCAACCTTTACATACACAAATACATCAAAAAATAGAGAAAAATTTATCTGGATTACCCCTATCGACGGCGTAGCTGTAATAATTGATAAAACTTATTTAATGCCTACGGAAAGCACAAAAATTCATATTATTATTGACAAAAATTATTTCAAAGAACACGGTGATTTTCAACTCAATATCGGATTTAAAATTATGGAAATATCTAACTATGGAATAAAAATTCAGAAACAATTCTATTATTCTATCAAAGGTAAAATCTAAAACCTAAAACCATACAACTATGAAAAAACTAATTTTAATCTTCGCACTACTTATTCCAGTTTTATCTTTTGCTCAACTGGATGATGAAGATGCTCAATTTTTCGGCATCACAAGAAGTGTATATTATAAATCATTCAATTTCAATAAAGTCACTTCACCAGTAGAGCACGTATTTTACATTGATAATCAATCTTCTGTGCCTATGACCGTAATCGGATTTAAAACTGACGAAGGTGTTGGAGTAGTCCTCAACGACAAAAATATTCCTCCTAAAAGTAAAGGAAAATTCACAGTTATTATAAATCCTAAATATTTTAAAGAAAAAGGCGACTTCTCTAAACAAATAACTGTAATCGTTCAACAAAAACAAGCTTCCGGAATAATTGAAAAACGAGAAATACCTTATATAGTAAAAGGAAAACTCTAATTGACAAGTCTTATTTTCAAGGGCTGCTAAATATAAAACTAATTTAGGTGAAAATTAAACACTCTTATTAGCAGCCCTTAACTCCAATTAATGGCAAAAAAATTAAATTCAAGAGGTATAGATAAACAGAAAAAATCATTTTAATTTTCTTAGTACCTTTTCTATACGTCTTTTTTGGCTATCTTTTTCTAATTCATCGAACCTCTCCTCCAATAACTCTATAAATATTCTTTGATTTTCCGCATTTATAACCGGTAAAGTTTTTTCTGCATATAATGGTAATTGCTTAGGCTCACATTTTCTTAATTGATCCATTAACAAATCAAATGCACTATTAGCAAACTCAGATATTCCTGACAAATTTATTAATATCCTTACTCCATAGTCTTTGGTTATAACAGATCCCTTCTGAATTGCCTCCAATATTTCTGACAAATTTTCAAATATTTCTCTCGGCTTCATTTTTGAAATTGTATAAAGTGCAATCATCGCGCCCCAAACTAATCTATTATTTCTACTTTTTAACAACTCAATAAAAAATGGATAATATTCTGCTATTAATTCCGGCTTAATATAACCAATTTCATATAAAGTTTTTATACAATCGCTTTGTATTTTTTTATCTTTCGTTGTTTTCAAAATATCTATCAATTCGGAAACCGATTTATTATCATTTTTAGAAGCAATCTCTCTGGCGAGCTCTTGATTAGGAACATCATCTTTCCTTCCCAAAGAAGTTGCTAATTTTTCTATGACACTCATAATACTGCTTTTTTAAATAAATATGCCCCATAAGTATTAAACTTACAGGGCATACAACTTCGCAAAAATTAAAGGCTTAGTATAGAATACCTTTAATTTTTATTTATCTTATATTTCTCCCGAAATTTATCTATGGCTGTACCCAATTTAGTAGCTAAATCGGGCAATGATAAGCCATAATTTATTTTTAAATCTGCTACCTTCATAGATACATTAATATCTTTAAGATTCGGGTTTTGCTCTCTTATTGATAAAATTTCCTTCATTTGATTATTATAAACATACATCAGAGTATCAAAATATTGTTTAACTACTGGATAAAGAATATCGTCGCCCTCTTTTTTTAAATTTTCAAATTCTTTATAATTAGCTTGCAATTGCTTTCCCACGTTATCATATTCCTGTTTAAGTTGATCAATGCTTAAAGTTGTGTCAACCAATGCACTATCTAAGTGCACAAAGAGCATAGAAGCTTTATTTACATAATTACTTACATTTTGTAAATAAGTTTTAGGATTAAATTTAGAGCAGGATAGTACAAATACAAATAAAACCCCGAAAAGAAAAGCATACTTTTTCATAATTTTTTTTAGTAAAATTAAACCGAAGTTTTAATCAAATAAAAATTAATTTGACTAATCCAAATCATTCATTGATAAAATAACAATATTAATTTAGGTTTTAAGCAAAAGAAAATAAACGCTAATTTTTAGGCTTATTTTTTTTCATAAACTCAATTAAACGATTTTTCCAGTCGTCTGTCTGAGAAAGATAAGCAAAATTATCAGCAGCATATAATTGCAAAACCTCTAAATCTTTGCTAAGTAAAATATTTATCGTTTTCTTGGTCATTTGTAGTGCGAAGTCGCCCCCTTCAAGAATTTGATTGGCAATTTCAAAAGCTTTATGCATCAAATTTTCGTGTGGTACAACATAATCTGTCAAACCTACTTTTTTAGCTTCCTCCGCATTCAAAATTTCACCTGTAAGCATAAGTCTTTTTGTATTCGCGAAACCAATTAGAGAAGCCACAAAAGAAGTACAAGTAATAGGCATAATTGCCCCTAATTTTACCGCAGGGAAACCTATTTTAGCATTATTTGACGCAATACGAATATCCGAAGCTGCTGCCATCCCAAAACCGCCACCTAAGGCATATCCATTAATTACTGCAATAGTAGGTTTACGGAAATTAAAAACCCTCATACTTGTAGATTCCAATAACAAAGCAAATTCCCTATTTTCTTGTTGATTTTTTAAATTAGCCAAAAATTCTAAATCAACGCCAGAAGAGAAAGCTTTATCGCCATCACCACTTATAAGCACTACCCTAACATTATCATTTTTTTCTAATTTATCAAGCGCTTGCTTAAATTCTTCTAACATTACATCTGTAAAAGAATTAAGTTTATCAGGTCTGAAAAATTTAATGATTGCAATATCCCCTTCGTGTTTTAGTTTAATAAAATCCATTTTTAATCTTTTTTAAGTTAAAAAAAATCTAATAAACAAATATTTCTTTTAGCTTTGCAAAATTAAAAAAACTATGGGAAAAACTTTTGTAGAAAAAATATTCGGAGCGCCAGCTGGAAGCATTGTATTCA
>CAZWVR010000144.1:0-4210 GCA_964637235.1 uncultured Bacteroidales bacterium
CGCCCCCTCTGATTTCAAACAGAGGGGGAATGACAGAAGCAAGACGTTTTAGAACTTTTTAGAGTAAAACTATCTTAGGACGACATAGATTACAAACAGCTGAGAATGACGGCAGTAATATATTTTAGAGCGTTTTAGTATAAATTTCTTTCACAAGCATCCCTATGGCTTAAAATTAACTTTTATTTTTTTGACTTTTTTTATTTCTTGTGCGGATGCACCTTTTATTTCTTTGATATTAAGGACTAAATATAGATTTTGCAGTGTATTTCCTTCAAAATGAAAATCTTCTGCTTCCCATGAATAGTATAATTTGGGGTTTTGTGCCACTGCTTGTGTGGATTCATTTGTTTCTCCTATAAGTATTTTTGATCTATATAATTGTCCTTTTTTATAGCCAAAAATATAAAGCCAAGCTTTCGCAGAACCATCTAATGAATCACGTATTTGTTCGTAATAAAACACAAATTCGCCATTTTTTAATGATATTAGCTCGATTTCACCTTCTCCAAGCGCAAACTGTCCAAAACTACCATCTTTGTAATAGTCAATTTTTTTCAATGTTTCTGTCCATTTATTTTGATTTTTTTCAAAAACGAAAATAGAGATAAAAGCCTGATCTTTTCTTTGTGCTTCCATCATATTCAATTCTGTAATAGCATATACAAGTTTCTGCTGCTGATTTACGTTAAACTCGTATATTGTATGATGGTCAAACTTTATACCTTTACTTGTAAAATAATTGTCCAGTTGTTTTTGGACATAAGAGGTGATATTTTGAGATAGTCCACTTAAAAATGTGGAAATAACTACGGAAAAGACTAATAATAATTTTTTACCCATGATTTTAAAGTTTTTAAGGTTGAATAAAATTTTATACAAAGTTATACTTTTTTATAAAATTAAAAAAAATTGAGAGAAAATATAAAATAAAATTGTGCAAAAATGAGAGTATAGTTAGTTGGGGTTAGGAATATTTCTATTTTCCATAAATTTATAATCCCAACCCCAGTAATAAATTACTTACCGCCTTCGGAGAGTATGGTTCCGTTATCGGAGATTTCTACATTTATTTTTGAGGCGTCTAAACCGCTGTAATATAAATGTGCATTATCTTTAACTATTCCTTTGATTGAATTTTGAGCATAAACATGAGCTTCACTATTATCGCTGATATCTACATTATAAGATTTAGCGGTTAAATCATGTCCTTTATATTTTGCATTTTTAGTGGTAGTCAGATTTACAGATGTGGCTTCTCCTTTTAATTGTAAGGTAGAATTGTCATCGAGGTTTACTGTTAAATTTTGTGCAGATAGTTTTATTTGGGCGTCTGCATCTACATTCATACTAATATTCAGATCATTAGCATAAAATAAATCGTCATCGGCTTCTAACTCAGCATTTTCGTCAATATTAATGTTCTTTAAGTTTTTAAAATCAGGCAGATACAAAGTGGCATCACCATTTCCAGTGATAGTCAAAATATGATTGTTTAATGAATAACTAACTTCTGGATCATCGTCATCGGAGATTAGTTCCACTTTGTTAGCTTGTTTAATTTTTAGATCCACGTTATCAGTGATTATCAATGAATTAAATTGCCCGATTTTATTTTTATTACAGTTTATTGAAACAATTTGGAGCAATATCAGAATTGCGAATAGATAAATGTAATTTTTCATGGTCTATAATTTTGGGGTTAAACATATAACAAAATAAGCTTTTTTTTTGGAATATTTCAAGTTTTGAATAAAAATTTACCTGTCAAAGAATTTTTAGCATATACAATTTGTTCAGGTGTACCGGTAAAAACTATTTCGCCTCCATATTTACCGCCTCCAGGTCCCAAATCAATAATCCAATCCGCTGCTTTAATAACGTCGGGATTGTGTTCAATAACAATCACCGTATTTCCTTTATCAACAAGAGATTGAAGCACATTAAGGAGCATTTTAATATCTTCAAAATGCAATCCTGTTGTAGGTTCATCTAAGATGTATAAAGTTTTGCCAGTAGCACGTTTAGCGAGTTCGGCTGCTAATTTTATACGTTGAGCTTCTCCACCGGAAAGAGTAACGGAACTTTGGCCAAGTTTTATATATCCTAAGCCTACTTGTTGCATAGTTTTTAATATTCTATGGATTTTAGGGATATTAGCAAAGAATTCCACAGCTTCATTTACAGTCATTTCAAGCACTTGGTAAATGCTTTTACCTTTATATTTAACTTGTAGGGTTTCGTAGTTATATCGTTTGCCATTACATTCTGGACATTTGACATATACATCGGGTAGTAATTTCATTTCGATTACTTGTACACCAGCACCTTTACATGCTTCGCATCTACCACCTTTTATGTTAAAAGAGAACCTTCCGGGTTTATAACCTCTCATTTTGGCGATAGGGGTTTGGGCAAATAGGCGTCGTATTTCATCAAAAACCTTAGTATAAGTTGCGGGATTTGAGCGTGGCGTACGTCCGATAGGTTCCTGAGTTATTTCAATAATTTTGTTAATATGTTCAGTGCCAATAATTTTGTCATAAGGCAATCCTTTATATTCATTTCCGTAGATAGCTGAGCTTATTGCAGGTTTTAGAGTTTCTTTTATTAAAGATGATTTACCGCTTCCAGATACGCCTGTTATACAAATAAATTTTCCCAAAGGGAATTCTACATTTATATTTTTTAAATTATTCCCACGAGCACCATAAAGTATAATTTTTTTACCGGAACCCTTTCTACGAGTTTTTGGGATAGGGATATGTTTTTTACCGCTTAAATATTTAGCGGTTAAAGAGTTTTGTTGTTTTATCTGTTCAGGAGTGCCTTGTGCTACGATATAACCACCGTGTTTTCCAGCTCCGGGACCTAAATCTATAATATAATCGGCTTGGAGCATTATTTCTTTATCGTGTTCAACTACTATGATTGTATTGCCCATATCTCTAAGTCTTTTCAGACTATTTATAAGTTTTTGATTATCAGCTGCATGTAAGCCTATGGAAGGTTCGTCAAGGATATACAATACATTAACTAATTCTGTGCCTAATTGAGTAGCTAATCTTATGCGTTGAGCTTCTCCACCTGAAAGAGTTTTAGCTTCTCTGTTCAAGGTAAGATAACCTAAGCCGATATCTTTAAGAAATTTTACTCTTTTGATAATTTCTTTCAAAATTTCTTGTGAAATAGTTTTTTGTTTTTCTGTAAGCTTATATTTGACATTTTCAAGCCATTGATAGAGATTATCTATTTCCATTTGTTGTAATTGGGCAATATTTTTATCTGCTATTTTAAAATGGAGGCTTTCTTTTTTTAGTCTAGTTCCATGACATACAGGGCATGTTATATGTGTAAAGAGCTCAGTATAATCTTCTTCGTCGATAGAGAGTGCACCGTATTTCATTTCGTATGCTAAGCCATTGAATTTTTTATAATATTTAGCCCATACTCCCAAAGGAGTATTTTGCAGATGTAATGTTTCCTCTGAACCATATAGAATTTTATCAATAATTTCAGCAGGGAGATTTTTTACAGGCGTATCTATGGTATAACCATTATTTTCCAGAAGTGCTTCAATAAGCCAATATAAATGTTTATGCTTTTGTTTATTCAATATTTTAATAGCACCCTGAGCGATTGATTTATTTTTATCCGGAATTATTTTGTCTATATCCAAAGCGTCAATATAGCCTAACCCTTTACATTTAGGGCAATATCCACGTGGTGAGTTAAAAGAAAAGGTATTAGGATCTGGGTCATCATAAGATATTCCGGTTGTAGGGCACATAAAACTTCGGCTGAAATAGGCATCTTTGTTGTTTTCTACATCGTAAATAATGAGAGTACCTTTACCATATTTCATTGCCATTGAGATGCTTTTATTAAGTCGCTTTATTCCGCCTTTGTTATCATTTGCAGCAGGGACTTTTATTTTATCAATAACCATTTCAATATTATGGGTCTTATATCGCTCCAATTTAAACCCGGGATAAATTTCAGTAAATTTTCCATCGATACGCATATAATCAAATCCTTGTGCTAACATTTTTTTAAAGAGGTCGGCATAATGACCTTTACGGCTTTTTACAATAGGTGCGAGAATAATGATTTTTTTACCGATATATTTCTGGGTGATAGTTTCAATGATTTGCTGCTCTGTATATTTTACCATTTTTTCACCAGTGATATATGAAAAAGCTTCGGAAGC
>CAZWVR010000145.1:0-4207 GCA_964637235.1 uncultured Bacteroidales bacterium
TTTATTTTTATCTATTTCTTTTCTACTTTTCCAGCCTACTATTCCGCACATTTATTTTACATCCTTTCCAAAAATTTTAACAGCTCTCATTAACAATCTTCTTTGACCATTATATGTCTTTATTGTGATTTTTATATTTGTTATATTTTTATTTATTTTAATATTAGTAATTTTGGATCTATTTTTATATTTTTTCTTATAAACTACTATTTTACCATTATATCCTACTACTTCAAAATCTTGTGGATTATTTTTATTACTTTCCCATACCAATTTTATCCTATGCACAAAATCAGCCTTTTTAAACTCAATTTTTATAATATGCGGAAATGGTATATTCTCAAGTGAAGCGGTATAGTCGTTCAAATTATCATCTAATGAATTTGATAATTCATACCCTTTATAAAATTTTAAATTTGTAGAAATTTTAAAGTTTTTAATTTGTGTATAAAATTCCTGTGGTATCAAAACTATAGGATTTTTATTTGTTTGATACTGTTCAAGATAATATTGCCATCGTTGAATAACTTGGTTTAATTCTATAGAATGAACTTTTTTATTTAATAATTTGAGTTGTTTTAAATGATATTTATGATAATCTACTCCCATATACCATCCTAAATCATTACTATATATAGGAATAATAAAATTTTTCCATTTATGATCGCCAGTTGTTATTAAGTTTGAATATCTTAATGGTTGAAATAATAGCGTTTTACCATTATTAATTGATTGTAAACCAAAAATAAATTGTCCTTGAGCTACATCTTTATATCGTACTCTTAGATAATAAGGTGTTATATCCCAGTAATCATTAAACTTTCTATCGGGTAAATTCATTTTAAAATATACAGATTTTAATGGACTTTTTTTAAAAGCCCTTACTGTTTTATTGTCCTCTACAAAACTACTCAGCCAATCCAAACCAGATATCTTTTCTGTTCCAATATTATCATAATTACTTCCAACATCAAAACAAGTTTTTCGTTTACTGATTGTGCTAATTAGACAAATATCATCTATTAAAATAGACTTTTTACCATTTATCCAATTAATTTGAAAAAGCAGTTCTTTTTTAGGATTTTGGTCATACTTACTCCAGTATCCTGTATCAAATTTAGATATATATTTTTCTAACGATTTTAGTCCATTTTTTGTAGTTTTGTTAATATCTTTTGAATTAAAAGTATTAAGGTTATCTAAAAGGACATTTTCACTTATGAGATGTGCATTGATAATATGAGTTTTGTTTGGCACCTCTTCAAACCATACATTCCCAGCCTTATCAAAAGAAGAGACTCCACCTTGAGAGATATCATATTTGTAAGCATTGGCACCTTTAATAGCATAGTAAATGATATTGTTCTCCAAAAATGCTTTGATGACATAAGCTTGACCAAACGCTGAATTCCATGGTGCAGTTTGCACAACATCATTATATGAGTTATTAAAATCAAAAGACCAAGTAAAAGCATCTTTATAGCGATGAGCATTGTTTTTAAGCCAATTTATTGCATTTTGTTTTGTAATCTTGTCTTTTTCATTAATTGTAATCCAATCATATTTCTTATATTGAGGCATATTCTTATATAAAAAATTTTCTGTTTTAAACATCTTTTTATATAAATTGTATAATCTACCATCTGCTTGCAATGAAATAATATATGGTGATAATGATTGCTGACTAATTGGAGATTTGAAGTCATATACACCATTGATTCTAGTAGTTTTTTTAATAGCAAAATGTTGAGCCACTACTCCACCTTTAGTTAATGAAAAAATCGGAACAACAGGTGTTTGCTTAGGCATTTTTAATCTATCTAATCTTACTACCTTATTTGTTTTATATTCAACCGTATTGATATATGATTTTGCAACCTTTGCCCACTGCTTGATGCTATTGTCATTAGTTATTTTTGCGAGTTTCTCAAGATATAAATAATGCTTCCATGCATAACTTAGTCCTACAGGAAAACCAAGGTCAGTTTTGTTGATTTTTACTATTAAACTTCTTTGCTTGTGATCACCTTTAAGTAAAAAGATACCATTTGATACATCATGCCACTTTATCTTTGGAGAAATGGCTCGTTGTTGCAAGATTAAATTTCCTTTAATGTTGTCTTTATAATCTATTTTAACATAATAATATGCATCATCTATTTTTGGAAAATTTATATTGATGTAAGTATAAGGAGGTTTTAGCTTTGTGGACTCAAACTCTTCTTCAAAAGGTGCTGGAAGAGAAGGGTCTATACTCCTAATTGTCGTATTTTCTTCCATTGACTCAACTTTCCAATTTAATCCACTTAAATAAATAGCTTTAGAATTATTAAAGTCATCATTGTCTCCTATATCTTCTGCAAGTATCAGTTTTTGATGACTATTTAAAATGGAGATTTTATCTATTGCAAGAGGAATCGTTTTAAAACCATAGGGATTAGTGATTCTAAAAAGTTGCTTATATTTTGGGTTTAAATCATATCGTAACCAATAGCCAGTATCATACTTAGGAAGCCATTTTTTTAATGTATTTAATCCTCTATCAAAATATTTTTTATAAAGCTTATCTTGTGTTAATTTATAAAGTTTATGTAGAGCTATAAGTGTTCTTAAATGAGCATTGAGTATATGTGTTGGATTTTTCTTTAAGGGAATCTCTTCAAACCAAATATCACCCTTGTCTTCAAACAAAAGACCATTTTGACTAATTGTAGTGAAGAGTGGTTTGGCAACTTTTTTTGCCAGATCAAGATATTTTACATCGTTTGTCTTTTTATAAGCAGCCAAATAGACTTCTATGCCAATGGCTTGTGCAAACGAACTAAACCAGGGCGCTTTTATATGAACATTATTATAGGTATTGTCAAAATTATAAAGCCAAACAGCACTATCGTTTTTTAAAAAGGTAAGTTTTTTAGTTAGCACATCAACTAAGTGGAAAAATAACTTATTGTTATGTTTAACTTTTTGAGGATAAAAGCTTTCTATATCTGCATATTGCAAGGCATATAAGCCTGTCCATGCAGGATGAAAAACTACCCCTACATTTTTAATATTAAGATATGGAACTCCATCTTTTATAATAAAAGTTGCATTATTTACATCGGTTTGATTTTTAATAAATGGTAATATATTGCCTTTGTTGTACAGATTATGCGCAAATAAATGGAAAGCAATCATGACCAAGATAATGATTAGTTTCATTTTAATACACTCCTAGTTTTTTTAACAAAAGTCTCTGCTGCCCACTAAAATCACTAAAAATAAATTTAATAGTATGAACATTTTTTATTGATTTATGTAAGATGTATTCACTACTAGTGCCATGACTATTAGCAAAACTAAATTTCGTCTTATTATTTATGAGAACTTTTATTTTTTTAGCGAAATCTCTATCGCTATACCATTCAAAATAGAATCTATAAACTGTTTGTGGTTTATCAAAAAAATATGTAACACTATATTTTTTCTTGTTATTCAAACCTGCTGCATAGAACTGATATGTTTTATCAATAAGATGTATTTCATTATATGGTGCTTTAAATAAGTTTTCAGATGATGTTGACTTCGCAAAATTTAAAAGATTTACCTCATAATCATTCAGAGAATAAAATTTGATCTGTTTCAGGTGATAAAAAAAAACTTTATTTAAAAACAAATTTCTTGAATCGTTAACTATTTGCTTCTTTATTGGATTAGCATGATAACTTCTAACATCTATTTTTTTAGATAAAATATCCCAAAGAGAAGCATTATAATATGCACCTGAACTGGGAATAAACAACAAAGTTTTATTATTAACTCTTACATTAACCATGACATCATTTGCTCCGCTTTTTGCAAAAAGTCCAAGCATTTGAGCATTAAAACCAAGCTCTTTAGCTCTTCTTGCCAATAAATATCCCTGCTGAGAGCAACTCCCATTTTTATATGTAATAAGCTTTTTAAACTCTAAATTATATTTTCCTCCCGGTAAACCTTTCCCTGCTTCTTTATATAGTGTAGCAAGGTATTCATTATATTGAATGAGTTCTTGTATTTTATCATATGCTTTTAATGATAGTAAAAAGAAAAATATTATAATAACTACTTTCATGTAATCTTCTCCATTATCTTAATAAACTTTTTTTCTTCCACACTCCAAGAAATCTCTTCTCTTACTTTCAATACATTTTCTCGATAATCAATACCTTGTTCAAAATATGTA
>CAZWVR010000146.1:0-4203 GCA_964637235.1 uncultured Bacteroidales bacterium
GGTCGTCCCTTGCGGGACTGGGTTTTGCCTTACGGTAATTCGGTTCAATCCTCCCAGCCTCCTTTTCAAAGGAGGAGTATTCGTGCGTTCGTGGCTGACAATCACCAAAAAAATTTCCGCTCAAAAAATTTTTTAAATAATTTTATCAAAACATTTAAAATCCAGTCGCTATGGACCCAATCCTTACCCAAACTGTGGAAATCCTCAAACAGAGTGCAGAGCTTATGAAAGTGCCAGCAGTTAGCTCCGCAATGACCGGACTAATAAAATGGCTAAAAAATCTGTTCAAAAACAACAAACGCGCTCAGGAGCGTCTGGAAATGATTGAAAAACTCCAAGCTAACGAGGAAACTATCAAACAACTGCAAATAAACCTTGACGACTTGCTCTATGAAAATCAGGAACTGAAAAAACAACTTGAAGAAAAAATCAAGGAAATACAGGAAAAAATCTCCGCCTCAGGCATTAACATCAACAAAACTAACACAATAAACATCACAGGCGACGGAAATATAGCTATTCCTGACGTTAACAACAGCAATATAAACATAAACATCAACAAAAAGGACAATTAAAAACTTTTTCGTGCTATGACAGAAAACAATGCAAACATCACTGGCAACCTAAACACTGTATTGCAAAACATCCGCGACAGCATTATAAACATCTCGCTTGCACCCACTTTGCCCGAGGAGGTCAAGCAAAAAAAAGCAGAACTAAAAGCAAAAGCAGAGGAAATTCTGGAACTTTTGAAGCAAAAAATTGCAGAGTTAAAGCCAGAGGAAATACAACAAACTGAGGAAACAAAAGACTTTCAGTTAATTGCACGTTCATTAAGGAGTGGTAAATGTATTCTTTTTATTGGTCCGGAAATATCCACTGATAAAGACGGAGTTTCGCTACACGAAAAATTTTATCGTCAGCTCTCGGACAGTCCTACAAGTGAAGCCATTTATAATGTGGAAGATGGATTATTTCAACCTCACGACGACCCTATGTTTGAGTTGGATATTACAGAATTTTATCAGGATATTTTCCCTGAACAAAATAAAATTGGATATGAGATTTTGGACAAACTCGCTTCTATAAATTTTCCTTTGATTTTCTCGCTTGCCCCTGACGAAACTATACACAATATTTATGAAAAATACGATATTGAACACGAGTTTTTGTATTACAATGGAACAGAACTAAAAGATGTTATCCCAAGTGTAGATAAACCCGTTATTTTCAATGTTTTAGGTAGTGCAGTATCAGAAGGTGCAAAATATATTTTCACATACTCTGACCTGTATAATTACATCAAAAATGCTCAAATCCCTTCACACATCAAGGATACTATTAAGAGTGCCACACATTTTATTTTTATTGGTTTTGACTTTGCCAAATGGTATAACCGCCTGTTATTATTCATTCTTGACCTGCATAATGTAGAACGAAATCAATATAGGCTACTCATAGAAAAACACGTTGACAAAAAAAATGTGATTGATTTTCTGCAAAAACAATTCAGAATAACAATTGTTGAAAATGAATACAGGGAATTTGTAAATAATCTTTATGCTTATCTTAAATTTTATGGCACACAGAAAAATCTTTCTTTGGTAAGAGATAAAATTATACATTTTTATAAGCGTCAGAGCCAGAAATTGAATGAAATAGCAAGAAGGCTCATTGACGCAGAGACTATGGAGCAACTCTCTAACATTGAAAAAATACTGGAAGAAATCATTTACAAACTAAAAAATTTCACAAATGAGAAATAGGTATCCCGGCATATACTATTTTACCGAAAAGGAAAAAGACATTTTTTTCGGTAGAGATACAGATATAGAAAACATTTTGACAATAATAAAAGTAGAAAAACAACTGCTTTTATACGCTAAGTCTGGTGTGGGGAAAACTTCTATTTTGCAGGCAGGAGTAGTGCCTCGTTTACCGGAGAATTTCAAGCCTGTGTTTATCAGATTTCAGGACGCAGTAGGATCGGAATTTTCGCCTGTCCAGCGTATGATTGATGTAATTTCCACGCAATTTAAAGATTTTATCAAGCCTGACCCATTGATTGACTATCTAATTGAAAAAAATCCTCATTATAAGCTCTGGTATTTACTCAAAAAGATTGAACTTAATTTACCTGACCGGACAAATACTGCTTTTGTGCTTATTTTTGACCAGTTTGAGGAACTGTTCACATACAAAGATGATGAAATTGAACATTTTAAAGATGTGATTTTCAGCCTGAAAGACAATGCCTTGCCACCAGGCACAATTTCTATTATACAAAAACTCAGAAAAGAAAAATCTCAATTTTTTTCCACTGAAACTTTCAAGTCCTTAAAACCTGGGCCACAAATAAAGCCTGTATTTGTCATTCGTAGCGATAAACTCAACTTATTGAACCGCCTGGCAGACAAAATTATTGATATTCAAAAGATTTATTACGAATTAAAACCACTTACCGAGCAACAGGCACGTCAGGCTATTGAAAAGCCTGCTCAGGTGCAGGGCGATTTTATCAGTCCTACATTCAAGTATAGCCCGCAAGCAGTAGATAAGATTATAACTTTTCTTTCCAAAAATCATACTACGGACATTGAGGCTACGCAACTGCAAATTATTTGCCGAAGGATTGAGGAAAATATTATAAATCAGGCTACTACAAACACGCAAATAGAAGTAAAACCCGAGGATATTCCTAACTTTAAAAATATTTTTTACGACTTTTATAATGATGCAATTGAAAAAATACCTGAACAATACCGCGAAAATGCGCGGCGCTTGATTGAGGATAAATTTATTATTGATGGACGGCGTGTATCTGTGGACCAGAGCCTGTGCGAAAAAGACCTGCCTCTGGAATATTTAAACATTCTGGCACAAACACATCTTATCCGTGCAGTGCCTAATTCCATTGGAGGTTTTAACTACGAACTGGCACACGACACACTAATTGAGCCTATTGACGAAGCCGCCAAAGAACGCCACAAACAGGAGGAATTACGCAGATTACAAGAGCAAGCAGAACGTGAGCGACTGGAACGCGAAAAAGAACGACGCAGACAACGACAAATTTTACTTATCGTCTCCATTGCCGCAATTATTTCTCTCTGCTTTGCAATTTTTGCCCCATACCAGATGAGAGTGGCAAAGCAAAATCTTGAAAAAGCCATTTGGTATCAAGTTAAAGGTAAACAAAGAGATGCTATTTCTTTTAAGGAGCAGGAAGTTTACAGGGCAGCTATTGAGAAATACAATGAATTACTGCAACTTTACAGGCAATATCCTCAATATCATTTTGATAGCAATGCAGTTTATAAAGATATTGCAGAATGCAAACGTCTGGATAGCTTAACAAAAATTTTTAAGCAAAAAATGAAGGAGGCAGATAGTTTACTGAAAACAAATGAATTGGAAAATATAAAAAAGGCTTATGAGTTATATTCACAGGCAAAAGATATGGATTTTGAAACCCCCTCTAAAAAACAAACTATTGAAAAATTTAAGCTTGAATTTAGAATAATAGCACAAAACCTTATTAATCAAGCAAATGCTTCTTACAATGCAGGAGGCATAGGTGTTAAATTTGCCAGAGAAATTACAGATTTTCTTATAAAAATTTATTCTGAAAATCCTAAAATAATTAAACTATACAAACCTCAAATAATTGAATTATACAAAAAATTACACAAATGAAAAAAATAGTTTTATTTTTAGTTATTAGTTTTACCTTTTTCTCTTCATTTGCCCAAACACCCTATCAAGCTCTATTTAATCAAGGATTAAGACAGGAGAAACAAGGACATTACTATGAAGCTATAAAATCTTACACAGCCGCATTAGCTTTTGCAGATAGTAAAAATAGGCGTGAAAATATTCAAGGAAGAATTAATTTTTGTGCTAACCAGTTATATAAACTTAGAAAAAAGATGGAAAGAGCTATAAATTTAGCTCAGGTATTTCAAAAGAAAATGGAAGAGGCTGTATTTGATAAAAGTGTAAAAGAACGATTTCCTGATTGGCTCGGATACGAACGCTATGATTGGAATGACAGAAGTAACGAGACGACCAAGAAAGGTTTAGAAATTCTGCAAGAGATTGATAGTCTTGATTTAAGCTATAATGCCCTTTTGCGTGTGCCGGAGCAAATTGCACAATGCCCTAACCTCAAACATCTGAACCTGCTTGGCAACCCGGATATGG
>CAZWVR010000147.1:0-4173 GCA_964637235.1 uncultured Bacteroidales bacterium
ATCAGTTCGGGGATATAGTTATGTAAAGGCGGAACATACATTGCGGATGCAGGACTTAATCCGCCTATCCAGTTCTGGCTGTGGCGGAATTCCCCTGGATTGCGGTATGTACCTCTGACATTGGAAAGCAGAATTTTATGCGTTTCCCTTATAAGACGTGTGCTCAATGGCAGGTATTTCAGACGCTCTATGGCATAATTCATAGCTTCAATATAATTGTGGACTTCCTGCCAGTCATCACGGCGTTCCTTTGCAATATATTCTTTGGACAAAATAGCTTCTTCTATTTCCGTGCGTGTTCCTTCTATACGGCTGGAATATACTGCTTCGTTGGTCAGATGCAGTTGAAGGAACTGGTCAAGATATGGCACAAGATGGGAGAATGAGTTTAGCATTCCTATTTTACGGGCAGCATCTTCTAACAGTTTGTTAATTGTTGCATCCTTCCATGTCCATTCACGGTTTATTTTTTCTGGTACAAAGTATTTATAATCATTGATTTCCTCGTATCTACCTGCTGGAAATTTATCAAGGCTGAAAGTTTTCATGCTGTTTTTATTTTTTCTGTCAATAAACTTACAATAATTTTATTTTTTATTCAATAAGTATAATAATGAAATTTTTATTTTATTTTTATATTAAAAAGTAAAACAAGTGGATTTTTATTTTCTTGCTTTTTATACTGTTGGGGTCTGTTGTTTTATTCTGTTTTTTATATTAAGTAAAATAAGGAAAATTTTATTTTACTTTTAGATG
Source organism: uncultured Bacteroidales bacterium (assembly GCA_964637235.1). GTDB lineage: Bacteria > Bacteroidota > Bacteroidia > Bacteroidales > S143-33 > CAZWVR01. The sequence continues at coordinate 757 of CAZWVR010000147.1, forward strand.
TAAAAGTAGAATAACGAGGTTTTTATCCTGAAAATATGACCTGGAGATAAAGAAGTCTATATTTTTGGGGGCAACCAAATTTTTAAAATTACTGATATAAAAACTAAGTACTTTTAATCTTTAATCAGACTTTTTTGTCTTGATAAGTTTATCTTAAATCAGAACCATTCTATACGCACACTTAACACGGGTATAATAGGATAAAGAGAAAATTTTCTCATATAAACTTCTTGCATCTGTGGAAAGGTATTTTCAGATGAATTTTCATAAAGTTCCAGGCCATAGACGTTAAATCTATTATAAGCATTATAGAGCCCAAATGTCCACTGAAGTTTATATTTTTTTTCAAATTTGATATAACTTAAACTTAAATCTAATCTGTGGTAGGGATCGGTTCTGTAGTTATTTCTTTGATTTATGTAGTACCCCTGTTCCCAGTAATCAAAATCTTCTGAAGCCCAGAATCTTGCAACGGGTATAGTTAAATTAAAACCACTCATATATGTCCAAAACAGTGAAAAATCCAGCTTAGGAGAAATTTTATAATTCAACAGAATATTAAAATTCACTGGACGATCATATTTAAATGGATAAGGCAATCCTTGGTTAATATGGGGAAATTGTCTGAATGTGCGAGCTAAAGTAAGGGAAGATTGCATTTTAAGTTTTGTTAATTCCTTTTGAACAAAAAACTCTACTCCATAGGCCCAACCTTTTCCGTGGTAATCTATATTTGCTTGATCATAAATAGAATACCGTCCGTAAAATTTCAGGTCTGCCAGATTCCACATTTTTTTATAAAATCCTGATATAGAAAAGGAAAAAAAGTTGTTATTATAATATACCTCAGTAGAAAACTGATCTGCCTGAGCAAGTTGGGAAAAATTTTCAAATGGTTTGAAGAACTCAAAGTTCAAAATACTATTATTGGCAGGTAATTCAAAAAACGGCTGGGTTGTCCGGTCGTAAGATAGGCGAAGATAACTTAAACCTGAGAATAAATAGCTAACAGAAAAACGAGGTACAAATATAACGTGGAAAGAATCACGTATTTGAAAGATATTCATTCTGAAAGCTGACATTATTCTGAACTTACCTGCTGTGAACTTATCAGTCAATGATGTGGATAACACTTTTATGGGTAAGGAATTTAATTTTTCTGTATCTAAATTGTCCTGATAAGTTTGACTAAAAAAAATAGCATTATAGTCTGCTGCTATAAATAATTTATGATTGTTTATTTTGCTAGTACATAAAAAATTAGTATTAAATTTTTTAGTATAAAAAATATTGTTCTCAAATCGCAAATCAGTAGAGTCATTAATCACTGTTTTATCTATCGTTCCAAAGTTCATAAAATAATCCATCAGATATGTCTGAAAACTAAATTTAGGATTAGTCCTCTGTGTTCTATACGTTAATGAAATAAAATTTGATCCCCATGAAATAAAATCTTTCTCAAGTGTATAATCCTTAACATTCAAATATGCCTGTTGTCCAGTACCATAGATGTCTTGAGAAGAGTAAAATAAAAAACTTATATCTGATTTTGGTAAGGTAAAATAATGAGTAGCTTTTATAAACACATCATAAAAATTTGCGTCAAACACAGGTAAAGTTTCTTCAGTAGAATATTTATTGACTTTTTTGTAAGTCCACAATGCTGCGTGAGCGAGCTTGTCAATATAAGTTGTCCGACCGGCAATATATAAAGCATTTTTCTGATTGATACGCAGATTATAAAATAGATTTGTAGCTAATATCCCTGTATTTAGTTTTAAAAAAGAAGAATCCACTGAGGGGTTTTTTAGTTTTATATCCATGACAGATGAAAGACGGTTTCCATAAAATCCTGGAAATCCTCCTTTATAAAAATCAAAATCTTTAACTACAAAAGGATTTACTGAAGTCATGAAATTAAAAATATGGGATAATTTATACATTTCCACACCATCAATTAAAGCTAAATTTTGGGAATTATCCCCCCCTCTGACATAAAGCCCGGTTGTGCCTTCTGCCCCCATTTGTACTCCTGGAAGTATTTGCATTAACTTGAAAAAATCCGGTTCACCAGTTACACCTGGTATCTTATTAATCAAATTGAGGTTCATACTAATTTTATCAAAAGTTGGTTCAAAAAATCTTCCTTTAATAACTACTTTCTCAATTTTCAGATATTTGCTCTTGAGAACAAAAGCTATTGTGGTATCTTTTTCTAAATTAACCTCCCCGGCATAATTAAAATAATTCTTGTGTTTAATACTGATAAAATGCTTGCCTTTTTTAATCTTTACATTAAACATTCCAAGAGTATCAGTTTTTGCTAAGAGATTATTATCTACGTAAACCAGGGCTTTTACTATTCTATCTCCATTATTACTGAAAACAAATCCTGTCAGTTTTTGTAGGTCCTGGGCACTACCATAGTTTACTGAAATAATAATACAGATATAAAAAACAAACTTCTTCATAGTTCTACTTAATTGGAATAGAAGATTTTACTATATTATATGAAATGAATGCACCTATTCCGTTATTTATATTTGAAAAATTGCTATACCAAATAAAACGGTAATTACTGTTGCCGGAAGAAAAAATATTAAAATAAATTTCTTCTTCGTTATAGCTGTACAATTCTAAATATAGACTATCATTATTCAAGAAAATATCTTCTGGAGGCTGGATAACAAAATAACAATTAGTATCAATAATTCCATCTTTAAAAATCGGATAGTCAAAATAATCTCCCGAAGAGTCTAACAAAAAAATATCATAATCTTTTACGTCTTCAGGTACTTCAAATCTTAAATGGTACATATATTTTGAATTCTCAAAAGTACTTAAAGGAAAAAACGGACTTACAAACCAATAAATATTATAATCATCTGTCCAATCTATACTCTTGACTTTCAATTTGCTTGGTAGTTTTACCCAATCAGAAATAGCCGTTTTGTATCCTTCGGATCCAACAACCAAACGGTAATTTACATTCTCTTCTGGAATAAAGTTTGTGTCAGCATAAATTCCTATACCTACAGAATCAAGGTGCCAGCGTCTGCCGGATTGTGACTCTATCTCTACCGAAGCTCCTGTTATAAAATTTGAAGAATCTGTTTTATCAAAACCGACAAGACGCTGTACACTCACACGTACCCCATTATCCGGTCCTATAAACGCCCAAATGACCAGTTCATCACTTGTAAATTCCTGACCTCTGAATAGCTCATCTTTTGAACAACCATAGAAAATAAACATCAGAAATAATAAAAAATATAGCTTGTTCATTTATCTATCTATTTTCCTATTCTAACTCTTAAGTTCAAATCAGGAACAACAGTTTTATTAACAAAATCATAACCCAAAGATATTCCCAAACCAACTCTGTCAAAAATGCTGAAAATTCCAATGCCACCACCT
>CAZWVR010000148.1:0-4123 GCA_964637235.1 uncultured Bacteroidales bacterium
TAAGACTAAAATAGAATAGGGGAGCCGTATTTACTTTTACTTAGCCTTGATTTTTTATTTATTAAAGGCTTTGATATGATTTATTTTTAAGGTGGGGAAGTTAGAAAAATGTTTTACATTATGTTAAATAAAACAAAAACCATAATTACTATGCTAAATATTTCATTAGCAATAAGTTATAAACCTCTATAAATTGTAATCACTTTTCTCTAAGCATAATCTTTCTGCTTGAGGTACCATACCATTGTTCAGAAATATTTTTGCTTTTTCATTGAATAATTCTGGAATATCCGTAGTGTAAAATTTTACCCTTGAATTTTGAGAAAGAGCTTTTTCTATCTCAGGATGGCGATATAGATAATCTTTTAAGCTTTCTGCTACTATCGAGCCTTGCGCAAGTAATTTAATATTTCGGGGTAAAAATTTTTTAATTTTAGGAATAAGTAGTGGATAATGAGTGCAACCTAATATTATTGTATCTATTTTACTGCTTTGACTGAGCAAATTATTCAAACATTTTTTTACAAAATAATCTGCTCCTTCGCTTAAATGTTCGTTATTTTCTACAAGAGGAACCCACATAGGACAAGCTTGCTGAAAAACTTGAATATGAGGAAATAGTTTTTTTATTTCTAATGGATACGAATTTGAACTTATTGTGCCCGGGGTGCCTAAGATCCCTACATGTTTGCTTATTGTATATTTATCAATAGCTTCTACACTGGGGCGAATTACCCCTAAAACCCTTCTATTTGGATATAGTTTTGGTAAATCTTTTTGTTGAATTGTACGTAGAGCTTTTGCTGATGCTGTATTGCATGCAAGTATTATCAATTTACAATCAAGTTCAAAAAGTTTTTTTACTGCTTGTAATGTATATTTATATACTGTTTCAAAGGAGCGCGTCCCATAAGGTGTACGAGCATTATCTCCAAGGTATATATAATCATATTGAGGCAGAACTTTTAAAATTTCTTTTAAAACTGTTAGCCCTCCATACCCAGAGTCAAATATGCCTATTTTCATTTGAAAATATTTTTGATAAACTACAAAAAAAAGTTTAACTTTGAAAAAACCAAAACTTTTAACTTATAAACTATGAAAAACAATACTGTAATTTCTGTTAGTATTATTGCTATTGCAGTTATAATTTCCGCTGCTATAATAGCCGGTGTTTTAAAAAAACGTATTAATGATAAACACAGGCTATATGTTAAAGGTGTTTGTACCAGAGATTTTAAATCTGATTTAATTGTATGGGAAGGTGAATTTGAAAGTACCTCTAATAATTTGCAAGAAGCTTATGCAAAATTACAGAGAGATAAAAATATTGTATATAACTATCTGAAAAAGGAGGGATTAAGCGATACAGAAATAGTCTTTAAAGCTATTGATGTTTCTAAAATTTACGATGATCAATACGATAAAGAAGGCAATCTCCATAGTGTATTTCAGGGCTATAAACTTACCGAAGGCATTGAAATTACTTCTCGCGATGTCGAAAAAATTGAAAATATATCTCGTAAAATTACTGAGTTATTTGGTCAAGATGTTTATTTTACCTCATATGCACCTCGTTATTACTATACAAAGCTTAATGACCTTAAAATAGCTATGATTGCTGATGCTACTAAAAATGCAAGGCAGAGAGCCGAACAGATTGTAAAAAATGCAGGAGGAAATTTGGGCAGTTTGATTTCTGCAAAATTGGGTGTATTTCAAATTGTTGGTCAATATAGTGATGAAGATTATACTTGGGGGGGAACTTTTAATACATCTTCGAAATATAAGACAGCCTCTATCACTGTCTCTTTGGTATTTATAGTAAAATAATTATTTTATATGAGAGCTCGTAAAGTATTTGTATATGATACTTCTCAGACCTATATAATAAAGCTCCGAAAAAATAATCTTTGGTGGTTATTGTTATTGCTTTTGCCTCTATTATTGCTTTTACCTTTTAAAAAAGATGTCGTTTTTATTACGACTATTGATAGTAAACCCGCTACTAAGGTCAATGTAAATTTAGAATACACCCAGTATAAGTTTATTAATTTTAAACCTTTTGGATTTTTTACCGCTAAAACTGAGAAATATTCGCAAATAACAGATAATAAAGGTATAGCTTATTTCAAAAATTTGCATTATACCTTATATGATTTTTTATTTCACCATGCTAAAACTATTTATGTCAATGCATATAAAGACTGCTTTTTGGCAGATAGTATAATGCCGTATTTTTATCTTTTAAATAAGAATTCTCCCAAAAACATAGCTTTACAATACAGAACTTCTGAATATGAATTTAAAGTTGTGGATATTGACGATGAACAACCGCTGCCCGGTGCAATGGTAAAAGGATATGCTGTTTCTCCTTCGGGGGATACTATTAAATATAATGCTATATCTGATCCAGCGGGAATTGTTGTTTTTAAACATTTTCCTTATTGTGGTAAAGCTTTTTTAACAGCTGTTTTAAAAGGATATGAGCCAGATACTATTTTTGGAGATACGAGGTATTTATATGGCAATATTGATTCAACCAGAACCTTTCGCCTTAGTTCTCGAAAAGTAGTAATAAAATTTATGGTAAAAGATGCTAAAACTGGGCAACCCCTCCCAGGAGCATTGGCAACTTTAATTATTAATGGTAAAAAAATTCAAACTGTAAGAACTAATGTAAACGGAGTAGGACAAAGCATTGGAATGGGAGAATTTCATGCTGTATCTATATTCAGAAATTTTACTATTTTGGCACAAAAAGCTTTTTATCACGATACTTCTATTTCAGACAGCGTAGGACATTTTGTAGAGCTATCAATGGATAGACGTACTCTATATCTACGTCCTAAAACTCAAACACTCCGTTTCCAGAATATTGATAAACAAACAGGGAAACCTCTTACAGGAGTAAAAAACTTAATTTATGTAAATGGGAAATTCCATCAAACAGAATACAGTAATAACAACGGATATTTTGAGGTTTCCGGCGTTAATGCTTCTGATAAAATAAGTATTACTGCGCAGAAGTCCGGTTATAACATCAATAATTATACAGTTCGCAGGGAAAGGGTTAGCAGTTTAAATAATAAAGGCAAACAGATAATTCCATTATCTAAAAAACATACTCCGCCACCACCACCGCCTCCGCCCCCTAAACCACCTGTGCCGCCTGAAAAGATTAAGCCTTGCGAGGCTCCTCAGGAATCAGGTGGATATGGAGTCACAGTGAATGTCCATAGTATAGGGAAAAGTACTACTTTTACTTTAATGTGGAATATGTATGCTGTACCTGATAGATTGATTGTATATTGCGGAGCTGGTGCTAATAAACAAAAAATTTATGACACTAATAAACCTGTCGCCGGTAAAGGAAAAGCCCATTTTTATTGTAATAAACATTATATTACTATTAAAATTATTGGTCAAGATCAAGGTACCAAATGGGAATATAAAATGAATTGTAAATAAATAAGTTATGAAAAGAAAAATTATAAGAGTATGCCCTAAGTATAAAAATTGTATAATTTTTAGGGCTAAAACTGTAGATGATACTCACGCTGAAATATATAAAAAAATATACTGTACAGCAGGAATAGAGAAATATGAAAAATGTAAAAGATATATTATTTCAGAAAAGACAGGTGTTTCGCCGCCTGAGGAAATTATGCCTAATAGCATTTATAGCATAGATGAGATTTTAACTTTAATGAAGGAGCAGCATCTAATTGATAATTAAATAAATAGCATCTCGACTTTATGATTGTATATAGGCGGGTATTAAAAACAATACCCGTCTATTATGCTTTTTAATTGAGATAAAAGCAGATATCATTCTTATCCGTTGCAAAAATATAATGCTTATATATCTCGTTAAAATCTCAAAACAGCTGATGAAATTTCAATCCCTGTTATTCTTTTTGTATTTTTCTTTATTACTAAATGCGCAGGATATACCTTCTCCAAGCTTTTGTTATCTTACTGTTGGAGAAGATTCATTAGTGCATTTATATTGGCATATGCCTGATACTGAGAGTATTGACGGATATATTATTAAGCGATTAATTTTAGATGGAGATAGTGTCGTTTATGGTACTTTTAATAATATAGCTCTTTTGCCTAA
>CAZWVR010000149.1:0-3988 GCA_964637235.1 uncultured Bacteroidales bacterium
AAAAAGACGCCGGCAACCCGGTGTCTTTTTTTATGGGAAAACTTACTTTTACATTTTTTCCATTACAGAAGAAGGAATGAAATTATGGAACTTTTTGTTATATTTGCATTGAGAGCACCCTTATCAAAATATAATAATATTCTTATTAAGAACTTAATCAAGCTTCTAATAAATGTTTCCCTAGAAAGACCAAAAAGAATTAAAATACAAACCGTATGTTTTTCTTCATATACAATACTTAAATAAAAAATCATTGTATTTTAACAAGATTAATTATATGGGATATGCCTTTCTCTACACCTTTCGAAATAATACCGCCTAACGAGCGTTGGGCTCCCACTCAGGAACAATTAGATAACGTCAAAGATGCTTACGAAAAGCTATTGCCACCATTAGTTTATAAAATTAGAACTGCTGTTTATAACTGGCGAAATAATAACTATAAAGGAGCTTCGCAGACGTCAAAATCTTTGCTGAACTTTTGGTTTAATCAAAAGCATTTTATTGGACAAACTGAGTTTAGGTTTTTCTTTTCACAGAGAGAAGCCATAGAATCTATTATTTATCTTTATGAAGTAGCCAGAGCAAGAGATAAATATGAACTTTTAAAATTTGACGCTTCGGGGCGTGTAAGTGCTGGTATGTTTGACGAAAGTTGGGCAAGATATGTAATTAAGATGGCTACTGGAACTGGCAAAACAAAAGTAATGGCTCTGACGCTTGTATGGAGCTATTTTCATAAACTTTATGAACAAGATAGCCCACTATCTAAAAATTTTTTAGTGATTGCTCCGAATATTATTGTCCTTAATCGCTTGCGGAAAGACTTTGACGGTTTAAAAATGTTCTTTGAAGAGCCTTTTATTCCTGAAGACGGCTATCAGGATAGAAATTGGAAGTCTGATTTTCAACTTACGTTACACATTCAAGACGAGTTAAAGCCTATTACTCAAACAGGAAATATTTTTCTTACAAACATTCACAGAGTTTTTTTGAACGAACAACCAAAAGAAACATTTGAGGAGGTTTTTCTAGGTCCAAAACCTAAAACTGATGCGGATACATCAAAGGGAATGGATTTAGGTAAAGTTCTTAGAAGTGATAAGATTAAAGATTTAGTTGTTTTAAACGACGAAGCACACCATATCCACGATAAAGATTTAGCTTGGTTTAAAAATATTGAGGATATTAACAACAAGTTAAAACTCAAAACAGGCAAGGGCTTATCTTTGCAAGTAGATTTTTCTGCAACGCCGAAACACAATAATGGAGCTATTTTTGTTCAAACTATTTGCGACTATCCATTAGTGGAGGCTATAAGGCACAATGTTGTTAAAACGCCTGTGCTACCTGACGAAGCTTCAAGGGCTAAAATTGTAGAAAAGGACTCCGCAGATTTTATTGAGAGATACAGAGCTTTTATTCATTTAGGTTATTTAGAATGGAAAAAACAATACGACGAACTTAAAAATATAAAAACGCCCATTTTGTTTATTATGACTATGAACACTAAGGAGGCTGACCAAACTGCTGAATTTTTAGAAGCTAATTATCCCGAACTAAAAAATGCGGTTTTAACTATTCATACAAACAAATCCGGAGAAATTAAAGAAAATGCTAAATCTAAAAGGGATAAAGAAGAACTGGAAAAATTGCGTAAAGCTGCTGACTTAATAGATAGCGACACTTCGCCATACAAGGCTGTGGTATCTGTTTTGATGTTAAGAGAGGGCTGGGATGTCAGAAACGTAACTACTATTGTTGGACTTAGACCTTTTAATGCAAAATCTCAAATTTTACCTGAACAGGCTATTGGTAGGGGGTTGCGTAAAATGTTCGGCTTTGATATTACAGAAAAACTCGTAGTTGTTGGCACTAATGCATTTTTAGAATTTGTAGAAAGTCTCAAAACCGAAGGCGTTGAGTTTCAATATAGTCCTATGGGAAAAGGAACACATAGCAAAACTCCACTTATTATTGAAGTGGACAGAGAAAATCCTGAAAAAAATTTGGATAAATTGGATATTCCAATACCACAGATGACGCCAAGAATTTATCGCGAATATAAAGAATTGAATGCCATTGATATAAACAAACTGAAACATAAAATCGCTCCTTTTAAAATTTTTTCAAAAGACCAGCTGAAAGAAATTATTTTTACTGATATTGATGGCAATTTCTCGCACAAAACCCAGTTTATTGACTCAGTTCCTGACTATCGCAATGTCATCGCATTTTTTACTTCTGTTATTTTGAAAGAAAATCGCTTAGTTAGTGGTTTTCATATTCTTTATCCAAAGGTGAGAGATTTTATCAAATACAAACTTTTTGGCAAAGAAGTGCAATTATCTGACCCGCAAACTTTAAGAAACCTTTCTGAAATTGAAGCTAAGCAAATTTTGAAAGAAACTTTCAGAAAAGCTATAAATGATTTAACTATTACTGATAAAGGTTCGGCTGAAATAAAAAATTTTATTTCATTAAAAAATGTTAAAATAAAGATTGTGAAAGAACAACCTTTTTTAATTGCTAAAAAGTCTATTTTTAATAAAATTGTTGGGGATAATGAGTTCGAATTAGAATTTGCTTCCTTTTTAGAAAAAAGTTTTAATGATGTGATTGCGTATGCAAAAAATACTATGGGAGAGGGAGGTTTGAACTTTAAAATTGAATATCAAGCACAGGACGGAAATATACGAGAATATTATCCTGACTTTTTTGTCAAAACCGCCGACAACAAAATTTTTATCGTAGAAACAAAAGGACGAGAAGACCTAAATGATTTACGAAAAATTAAAAGACTTGTGCAATGGTGCAATGACGTTAACAAATCGCAAAATAAATACACGTACACGCCAATATATGTGAAACAAGAAAAATGGGACGAAATAAAGCACAACTTAAAATCTTTTGAGGACGTAGTTAAATTTTTTATTATAACAGAAAAAAATATTCAAAATGAACTTAACGGAACAAGATAAAAAACGCATTATTGAACTCATTAAAAATGGCAAAAAACTGCCAAAAGAAGATATTTACAAACTCTTTGCCGACGAGGAAGATGTGTTTTTATTCTGGAACGGACGCAAAGAAGAAGTCATTAATGTTGTTTTGCCATTCCATAGTATTGAACACATTGACGAACCACGAAAAGAAATCTCCGAAGCGGCAACTTTATTTGATATCCGTGGAAGACAAATCAAAGGCTGGACCAATAAACTCATTTGGGGAGACAATAAACTTATTCTCTCCTCGCTCGCTAACGGGCCACTCCGCAAAGAAATTGAAAAACAGGGAGGTATAAAACTCATTTACATTGACCCGCCTTTTGCCGTTGGTGCAGATTTTAGTTTTAGTATTGAAATACACGGAGAAAAAGCCGAAAAAAAACAAAGCATTATTGAGGAAATTGCCTACCGCGATACTTGGGGACGAGGCATCTCATCTTATCTGTCTATGATGTATGAACGACTAAAACTTATGCACAACCTACTCGCCGACGACGGCAGCATTTATGTCCATTGCGACTGGAGAGTAAATCATCTACTACGTTTTTTACTTGATGATATTTTTGGAAGAGAGAATTTTAGAAATGAAATAGTTTGGACATATACAGGTCCAAGTGCACCTAATCAAAAACAATTTTCACGAAAACATGATAATATTTCTTGGTACACAAAATCTGAAAATTGGACATTTAATGTGGATGATGTGCGTATTCCTTACGATAAAACAACTGCTGGCAAATTTGAAAGTGAAGGAACGGGTTTTGGAGGAAAAGCAGCAGACTTATCAAAAGGTAAGATTCCTGAAGATTGGTGGTATTTACCCGTTGTAGCAAGAATTAGAAATGAAATTCTCGGCTATCCTACCCAAAAACCCGAAAAACTTTTGGAGCGTATCATCAAGGCAAGCAGTAATGAAGGCGATTTGGTAGCGGATTTCTTTTGCGGTAGTGGGACAACTGCGGCAGTAGCCGAAAAACTCG
>CAZWVR010000150.1:0-3986 GCA_964637235.1 uncultured Bacteroidales bacterium
TATCCGTGCTTTTATAAACTATTGCCTTATTCCAAGCTCATTTAATAATTTCCTGACCTCTACCCTGGAAAGCTCTGGATGCCGTTCTAATAAATACTTTTCTATAGCCTCTACAAGCTCATCCTTTATTCCCTGAATGATTTTTTCTTTGTCCTGATAAATCTCAACAGTAGATAATACGTTTTCTATCATTAAATAGCTATTTATTTCTGCCAACAAACGCAGTTTTAAGTCCTGACGGTTAATTAGCCTGATTAACTTTTGGATATAACCAAGGATAGCAATAATGATTATTACAAGGATTAGCTTGATTACTATATTCACTATAAAATAGTTCCAATCCATTGACTGCTTTTCTTTTAAAGCTACAAAAATTTATCATAAATCATATACAAAGATAATGAATAATAAATATTTGTTTTTCAAGAGTTTATCAATCATTAATCAAAGCTTTAATCATTCTTATTACGCTCTTCAAGTAGCCTGATGATTTTCTCCTGTGCCTCTTGTAATTTTTTCTGGCACTCCAACAGCTCCTCCATCAGCTTTTCGTTCTGGGCTTCCAGCTTGCCTATGATGGTATAATTACCTCCGTTGATTACATTCTGTTTGCTTACTATTGCCCCGTTCTCACCACTCTCGCCAAAAAAATAACTTACAGGAACGCCCAGAACCTGGGCAATCTTTTCTATTGTGTCTATATCTATCTTAGAAGTCCCTTTAAACCAATTCCTAACCGTTGGCTCACTTTTTCCTATCAATGCAGCAAATTTTGCATAGGTTAATTTTTTTTCTTTAAGCAATGCTTTTAACCTCAATATTTTATAATTACTCATACTAAAATCAGGTTAAATTTTTACGAAAAAATTTGGAATTTTTGGTTTTTATTCTTTAAATTTGGAACATAAATTTAGAGTAAAAATTTAGACTAAAAATTACAAAGGTTCTTTGACAGGTTGCGCTCGGTGTTTTTTAACGCAAATCAATATTTCTAATACTAAATTTTAAATCATCATTTTTATATTTAAGTTTTAAGAAATATCTATAATAACTTTCAAAAACTTTTGCTAATTTTTCAATTTCTTGCTTCTGAGCTGATGAAACTAATAGAGGTTTAGATACGTTATTTGTAAATTCATAACTATTTATAAGTACATTATTATTGAGATAAAAGATTTGATATTCTGTACTGTTACTTTCAATATATTTAAACGCAATTAAATTATCTTTATAAAAATATCCTTTGATACGAAAAGTCATATCAAATGGCATTAATGTTAAAGAAGCAAGGTCGCCATTATAATAGGATCCTAATAAAGAATAATCAACTAAACTTTGTTTATCATCATAAATTATTGTCCGTATCGCTTCTTCATTTTTTTTATTATCTAATTGATTAATTTTAAAATTATAATAATCTATATCTACATTATTTTGTTGTGAATATAAAATTTTAACTATAAATAAAAATACTGTAAAGAAAACAGTTGTTCTCATTTTATTATGTATTTTTAGTTTTACTTTTTCATTTGTTCTTTCAATAGCTTTATCAGCTCGTCTTTGTCCTGAATGCGTTGCTCTAACAGACGGACTTTTTCCTGGCAACCTTCAAGACGAGCCCTCAGCTCCGAACAATCACCTGACGACCGCGCGCCTCCCTCAGGCACGCCCCCGCTCTCGCCAAAAAAATAACTTACAGGTACACCCAGAACCTGAGCAATCTTTTCAATGGTATCAATATCTATTTTAGATGCCCCTTTGAACCAATTAACAACTGTCGGCTTTGATTTACCAATTAACTTAGCAAACTGCTCATAAGTCAAGTTTTTAGCCTTTAACAACGCTTTGATTTTCTGTATCTTTTCGTTCACTGGTTAAAAATTAAAACTTTTTAACGGTTAAGAATTTGACTTTTAAATGACAATTATTTTACTTAGTCTAAAAATTTAGAGTAAAAATTTAGAACATAAATTTAGAACAAAAACTTAAAAAACCAAAAAAAATGGATTTAAAAACAATCAGAAATCAGAAACCCCGCGGACAATATCCACCGGATTTTGTTCTGGCGCCGGAAATCAAACACCAGATTACCGGCAACCCAAACCTACGCAACACCATCCTGAACCGCTTTGGTATCCACCAAAGCACCCTATACAACTGGATAAAACGTGATGCTCCGGAAACCACCAGTTTTACGTTTCTGTTCCTTGTCTGGGACTATCTGAACGAACTGGACCCGGAACAATATCCAGACATATCAAGTCTGCTTACCACTGCAAACACCGAGCCAACCAAATAAACTTAAAAAACATAAGCTATGGAACTCCACACCTATTTACAATTAGCACTAAAAGATGACTATGCAGATTTTATGATGTTTCTTACAAATCTGCTACAAAAAAATGCACGCCCTATTGTTATTTATGGTACTCAGGCAACAGGTAAGACCACGATTTATAAGATTTATAAAAATATCATCAACAGGTATAATATACCAGTAAAACACATGGATGAGTTTCCTTATTCCACCAGAAACCTTTTACTGGTCACAGCCGATTTAGAGCTATTTCATGCATTAAGTAAACACTTCAAAGGTTTGACACTGCATTATGTTTCAAATCTTGGTGCTATAAGCATCACAGATCAATCTGTAGACAATCTTTTACAACATCTGGGGTACGTTCACACAAATCATAAAGAAGTAATAATTTAAGCTTTTTCAGATATTTATTAACTCTTTGCTCAAACTCTTTAATAGATTGAGCATCCGCAGGATTATCATTAGCTCCATACAAAAAAAACATATTGATTTCACCGTTCTGTTCATCATACTTAACTTGTGTTTTGGGATCATCAACAATACTCTTTATCACTTTATCAGTCAAAAAACGACAAAAATCAGGATCATAAGAATAATCTGTCGGTAAAGTCTCTAAACTATTGGTAATTTTTTCATTTGCAACTGAAATAAAATTAAACTCTCTGTTAAAAGGAACCCATACACCATTAATCTTTTTAAATCCATAAGGGAAATGCAATCTGAAAAAATCTCCCAGCATAACAGTAAAATTTTATGGTTTTTAGATAAAAATCAAAAAATGCACCAAAACAAATACCAAACAAAACTCAAAAACCACCAGGAAATGAAACCTCTATTTCTCAAAAACAAAACATTGAGTTCGTGGTACGCCTTCATCGGCACACGTAAAATCATTGTCAAAGAATACGCTCCGCGAGAGTGGCACATCATGCTCATGGACTTTCACCCGGATGACATAGAGGCGGTAATAACCTCTACGCGCAATTACTCTGAACCTTGCACAGCCCAGGAATTTTTCCGGGCATACCATAACGCACAAAACGAAATACTGGAAACCAGTAAAAAACTAAAAGCTCATGAGCAAACTATTTTTTAAAACCCCGTCAGGAAACTACATGGCAATCCTGGACGACCGCTCAATAGATGTAATCCATCTGGGCGGCAATAGTATCAATATCATAGTTTCGGAACTAACGCCGGATGTTCACCCGCAAGTCCTGGCAAGTGTCCGGAAAAGATACTCATTAATCAGTCAAGCAGAATTCCTTAAAGAGCTGGATAAAGCCCTTAAAGTTCTGACCGAAACCATAAACCTTGTTATGCAAAAATGAACAATGAATTCCAACTACAAAAAGATGCATTTCTCAAAGGCAAAAAGTTCGGTTTTGAACTTGCCCTCTATATCCTGCAAACCTCTACAAATCCGCAGGCAGAACTGCGAGAGCAAATAAAAAATGTAGAGGCAGAAATGAAAGCTTCAAAACAAAAACACTATGAAACGCACTGACTACATCACAGCAATAATCATCATCCTTGCCCTGCACCTGCTCTTTGTCAATACAGAGATTATCATCAAACTACTGAAAGCAATATCAGGATCATCACATTTAAGCATATTGCAGACCAGCGGTGCAGTGATTTTTGCTTTAAGCTATAGCTTAATTAC
>CAZWVR010000151.1:0-3931 GCA_964637235.1 uncultured Bacteroidales bacterium
CCAAAGCCTTAGATAATCATTAATTTCTGTAATAGTGCCAACAGTAGATCTAGGACTTTTCGAAACAGTTTTTTGCTCAATGGCTACCACAGGTGAAAGCCCGGTTATTCTATCCACATCAGGTTTTTCTAAAATACCAAGAAATTGGCGTGCATAAGCTGAAAAAGTTTCCATATATCTGCGCTGTCCTTCGGCAAATATAGTATCAAAAGCCAAAGAGGATTTGCCGCTACCACTTAAACCTGTAATAACAGTAAGTTTATTATGTGGAATTTTCACATCTATATTTTTCAAATTATGAACTCTTGCTCCTAAAATTTCTATATAACTGTCTTTTCTCACAGTCAAAATTTTAGCTTACAAAAGTAAAAAAAACGGTTTTTTTAGCAATGCATTTTTTCATTAAGGTTGAAATAATTATGCTTGCTAAATGCTATTTAGGATTAGTTATGTTAATTTCATAGTTATAAAGCGTTTATTCGGATATCTTAGCAAGAATTAAGACGCCTTTTTATTGGATAGATTTGAATAAAATTTTAGCTTTGTAAAAAAAAAGGCTTATGGGAATGACAATAGTTGAAAAAATACTGGCAAAACATTCAAAATTTGACATTGTAAAACCGGGTGATATTATTGATGTTGAAATAGATGTACGTGTAGCAAGAGACTTCGGAGGACCAAATGTAGTTAAAAATATTGAGGAAAATTCGCTTCCTATCGATGATCCTAAGAAAACCTTTTTTACGTTTGATACTAATCCGACAGGTTCAGATCCTAAATATGCTACTAATCAGCATATTTGTAGGAAGTTTGCACGTAAACACGGCATACGAGTATTTGATATCAATAATGGTATAGGTACGCATACTTTAATTGAATTGGGATTAGTTTATCCGGGTGCTACTGCTGTATCTACTGATTCTCACGCAAATATTTTAGGTGCAGTTTGTGCCTTTGGACAAGGTATGGGAGATAAAGATATAGCAGCTGTATGGGCTTATGGTAAGGTGTGGTTTAAAGTTCCGCCAACAGTAAAGTTTATTTTTAAGGGTAAAAGAAGAAAGGACGTAACAGCAAAAGATATTGTATTGAACTTATTACACCGTTTCGGTGCTAATCAGATGCTCGGTTATGCAATAGAGCTTTATGGTGACGAAATAGATAAATTAACTCTTGATGAACGTATTACAATAGCCTCAATGGCTACGGAAATGGGAGCAATAATAATGTTATTTCCTCCTAATGACCAAATTTATGAGTATTTTAGAATGCGTACTGGTAAAGAAATAGAGCCAATATATGCAGATGAAGACGCTAAATATGAAAAGGTTTACGAAATAGATATCTCAGAATTTGTACCAATGGTATCACTGCCGGGAAAACCGCATCATACTGTTAATATAATTGAAGCTAAAAAAGTAAAAATAGATTCTGCATTTATAGGTAGCTGTACCAATGGACGAATAGAGGATTTACGAGTAGTTGCTAATATATTGAAAAACAGGAAAGTAGCTCCCGGTGTTGTTCTAAAAATAGTTCCTGCGACAGATAGAGTATGGCAGCAAGCATTAGAAGAGGGACTGATAAAAATCTTTAAAGAGGCAGGGGCACTTGTATCAAATGCTGGTTGTGCTGGTTGTGCAGCAGGCCAAGTTGGAATGAATGGTCCGGGAGAGATTACTATTAGCACAGGTAATAGAAACTTCCCCGGTAAACAAGGCAAAGGTGATGTATATTTAGCCTCTCCGGCTGTTGTAGCTGCATCGGCTGTTGCCGGATATATTACTACTGTGGACGCTATCCCTCAGGAGCCTATTTTACCAGAACAAATGCAAGAGACTGAAAAAGAGGAACTAAAAAAACGGCATATAAAAAGAAATAAAAGTTTGGAAAAACCTACGGAAGTAGAAGGTCGCGTTTGGCTTATACTAAAAGATGACATTGACACAGATATGATTTTCCACAATAGATATTTGACAATTACAGACATTAATGAAATGGGCAAATATTGCCTTGATAATTTAGAAGGCTTTGAAGATTTTGCCAAGAAGGCACATAAAGGCGATATCGTAATTACTGGCAAAAATTTTGGAGCAGGTAGCTCTCGCCAACAAGCTGTTGATTGTTTCAAATCTTTGGGAATTTCTGCTATATTGGCACAATCTTTTGGAGCTATATACGAAAGAAATGCTATTAATGCAGCATTGCCAATTCTCACATATAAACCTGAAATATTAGAGGAGCTTGATATTCACGATGGCGATAAAGTTAGAGTAAACTTTATAACTGGTGAGATTGTTAATTTGCGGAATAATAAAAAAGCCAAAGTCACGCCTTTTTCAGAGATACAATTGGATATATACAGGAACGGAGGTTTGTTTTAAATTAAGCTAACTTAGCGAGGGGATATCACAGGGGCGCAGTTGTGGAGGTGCGAGAGGGCGGAGGCGGGATAGGCGGCGTAGCCTGAGCCGCTGTGTGGGCTTGCGGGCGGAGGCTGAGCGATTAGCGAAGCCCCACGCACCGCAACTCCCTACTTCCTCAAATATTTTCCAATTATGAATGGATAATATTATCTGTCCAACTTATTAGCACATCAAATCTCTCATCAACATATTGAATGTTGAGATATAGTACAGAGAATACATAAATGCTTAGATAGTTCTACCTTATTTGCATTTGCCCACACAAGGCGAAGGCAAGCCGCCTACAAGCCGTAGCCCGACCCGAGCGAGCTGCTTCGCAGCGAGCGAGGGACTCGCCCAAATAATTTAAAAAAAATGCCTTGACAAAAAATCTTTTTTAAACTATTTTTGAAAAAAACTCTATGAAGCCCATTAAATATGCTTTACTATATATAGCTATATCCATTACATTTCAACTTTCGGCACAAAATGAATTTTCTTACCTTATCCCGCAAATTACTAATATATCAAAAACAGACTCAGGTTATTTAGTCCCTACAACAGTAATAGATGGAGATACTGTGCCCATATTACAATTATACAAAGTCGTTATTTTCCCAAAAAGAAAATTTAAAAGCAGACGAGAATGGAGACGTTATACACGACTGGAATATAATATCAGGGTAGTATATCCTTATGCTAAGCTTATAAATTATTATTACTATCAAATTGAAAACGAACTACAATATATCCCAGAAAATCAACGAAAAGCATTTTTGAAACGTAAGGAAAAAGAACTGCGGCAACAATTTGAAAAAGATCTAATAAATTTGACAATAACTCAGGGTAGATTGCTTATAAAGCTGGTTGATAGAGAGACAAATCATACCACTTATGATTTAATTGTAGAATTTAAAGGCAAAATGTCTGCAATATTCTGGCAATCAATAGCTCGTTTATTCGGGGATAATCTTAAATCTAAGTATGACCCTAAGGAAGAGGATAGAATGATTGAGGAGATAATCGCCAAAATAGAAAATGGACAGTAGTTAGTTGAATAACTTTTTATAAATTATTTCCAATTTTTCGGATAAAGATTGTTTTTCCTGTAAAGTTTTGAATTTATAAATGTCATCTGTAAATATTGCTTTAATTTCAAAACTAATGATTGCAGAGTTTAAAGGTGTTTCAGAGATTTTCATCTCATCGTAGGATATATTTAAAATAAAGTTAGAGAAAAGAGTTCTATTAGTAATGCTTTTACATAAGAAAATGGTTTTATGCCAAAAATCTCCGGGATTATAATATTCAAAAGCTATTTCTACGTCAAAATATTCCGCAGGTAAAGCTAAACTTGGCAGTTTGGGTTTATTATCTTTATTTAAGGCATTAACATATTTTTTAAGATTTTGCTTAGTTATAAGAGGAATTTGAATATGCTTATCTTTTAGAAGTTGGGAAGGGTTATATCTTAATATCTCATTAACAGTCAATTTTTTACGAAGCAGTTGATCTAATGTTAATCC
>CAZWVR010000152.1:0-3907 GCA_964637235.1 uncultured Bacteroidales bacterium
GAAAAAAAATATAAAGATATTTTAGAAAATATAGAGGAGTGGGCATATATTAGGATATCTATAGGACATATGTTAAAAAATAGCACCAACGATAGAAAAGATATTGGCACAAAAGTGTCATATTTATCAAAAATATGGCAAAAAGTTAAAAAATATAAAAATATTTTTTACGGTTTTTCAAATTGGTTCAAAAAATATGATTATATCTTTTTCAGCACAAGTGAACAAAGAAAACAGATAAACGGATTTAGATTTGATAAACTCATAGATCCAATCATTGAAAAAATAAATGAAAACAGACTGGGCGATTCTTTGGTGGTTGAATTGCCTTTAAACAATCATTATCCTTTAAAAATTGTCAAAAGTAAATATATTGTGTCATCAACAATTATTGATATGATAATAAAATTTATTCCGACAATAAGTAAAAATTTTTTAGATGAAAGAGCAAATAGTATTTTTAAGGAACATGGTATATATAAGAGAAGTCAAAAAGCATACCTTGCTTTTCAAAAAGAATATTTTTTATTTAAAGTTTTATTTAAAATATATCAGCCAAAGGTTATTTTTATTGTTTGTGGCTACTGCAGACCCGGGTTGGTTAAGGCTGCTAATGATTTAGGAATAAAAACTTTTGATGTCCAGCATGGTGTAATTGCTAATACTCATTTTGGTTATTTTTGCAACATAGGTATTGATAAAAGTTATTATCCTAAAAATTTATTGTCTTGGAATATTAAAAAAGAAGATAATTTAATTATATTAAATGTATATAAGTCAGGATATTATTATTTAAAATACATGAAGGAAAATTTTAAACAGAATTTAACTATTGCAGAGAAAATTAAAAGCTATAAGACAATCATTGGGGTGACTATGCAAGACCAAGATTGGGAGTTTTATGGATTGATAGATTTTGTAAAAAACATTTCTGACATAGATAATATTGCTTACTTGCTAATTCCTCGCCGGAGATTAGATTTCGGAGAATTGCCTACAAATGTATATATTATAGAAAAAGTAGATTGTTATCAAGCATTATTGCATTGCAATATTCATATGACTGCCTACTCATCTTGTGCACTAGAGGCTCCGCTGTTAGGTATACCAAATATACTGTATAATTTAAATAATTTTGCAAGAGATTATTATGGTGACATATTGGATACTAAAACAACAAAGATTATTGACAATAAAGAAGATTTTTCAAGAATAATAGAAGATTTTAGTAGCTTTTATCAAAAATCTAACTTTATTGATCAAAACACATCTAATTCTTTAGAAGAAATTGTAAATGATCTCAGGAGAGATAAGTGAATATTGTAGTTACGGATCCAGATTATAAGCATTCATTGGGAATAGTTAGAAGTTTGGGAAAACAAGGGTATAAACCATATTTACTAAGCAATACAAAAAAGTCATTATGTAGTTTTTCTAAATTTTCAAATGATAGTATCATTTTACCTAAAAACTTTACCCTTCATGAATTATTAGAAGAATTACATAAAAAACATATTGAATTAATAATAATTGTTGGCACCAATTCTTTTAAAAAAATAGTTCCTTGGAAAAACGATCTTAAAAAAAACAGTATCGAGATAGTCACTGTTGATGAATCAACATTAAATGTTGCGTTTAGTAAAAAAGAGACATATTTATTAGCAAAAAAACTAGATATTCCAATACCGGAAACTTATTATCCCTCTTCTCTAGATGAATTATATGATGTTGAGGATAAGATAGAATATCCCGCTGTAATTAAAGGACTGTATGAGGCTGGTGGGAATATTGTTGATTATGCTTATAATGCTAGTGATTTAGTAAAAAAATATGTTAACTTGTGTAAAAAGTATAATATTGGCGAGGAAGATGGACTTCCCATGATTCAAGAATATATTAGTGGGTCAGGCTGTGCTTTTTTTGCAGTATACGACAAAGGCAAATGCGGTTTGACATTTCAACATAAGAGAATACGAGAGTATCCTGTGTCTGGCGGAGCAAGCGTTTGTGCTGAGAGCTATAAAAACGAATATGTTGAAATGTATGGGAAAAAACTATTAGACTATCTGAATTGGCATGGAGTAGCTATGGTCGAATTTAAATTAAATAGCAAAGGAAAACCAATTTTAATGGAAATTAACCCAAAATTTTGGGGTTCTACAGATTTAGCATTAGAGGCAGGTGTTAATTTCCCAAAAGCATTAATTGATATATATTTAGGAAAAGAAGTTAAATATTCTAATCAGTATAGGTTTCCGTTTAGGTATCACTGGCCATTAGATGGAGATATTCTACATGGGATAAGGAATCCCAAAGCTATTTCATCAATTTTGAGGGATATGTTCAATCCAAATGTTAAAAGTAATATTTGGATTAAAAAAGATCCTTTACCAAGTATGGTTCAGCTTTTTAGGTTTTTTGCATCTTTACTTAAGGCAGCAAGGGAAAGCATATGAAATATAGAGGGCTTATACATTTTCATTCTCAGTATTCATATGATTCAATTTTATCTATAAAGGATATTGTTAAATTTGCAGTAAATAATGATATTAATTTTTTAATATTAACTGATCATGATACAACAGAAGGTTCCATAGCATTAAAAAATTATATAGATAAAAACAATTTAGGTATAGAAGTATTGATAGCTGCAGAATATTATACCGAGTATGGGGATATCATTGCCTTAGATATTCAAGATGAGACAAGAGATTTGCAATTCGACAATTTTATAAAAGAGGTTAAAAAACAAGGAGGCCTATTACTGCTTCCCCATCCTTACAAAGGGCATAAGAATATTGACTATATTGCAAGAAATGTAGATATGATAGAGGTTTTTAATTCAAGAACCGATGATGCAAAGAATAAAAAGGCTCAAGAACTTGCCGCTAAGTATAAAAAAAATGCTTATATGGCATCAGATGCACATAATTATAGAAGTTTAAAAAAATGTATTATAGAACTTGAAAAAAAAGGTAATTTAAAGGAATCATTATTGCAGAGCCCAATATTGCCTGTTTCTATGAGAAAAACGTATTTAGTTGAGATAATATTGTCTCAATTTATAAAATCTTATAAAACAAAAGATATTAAACTATGTTTTAGACAATTAAAATCAATAATAAAAAGTATTATAAATTTACAATTTTTTAAACAGGTATAATTATGATCAAGATCTCCATTCCCAACAATAATTTGCAAGAAAGAAAATATATTATAGACATCATTTTTAATGAGTTTTTAGGGTTAGATTATAAAGTAATAGTGGATAGCGACAGTAATAGTTGGGAGATAATTTTAAAAAATGGTAAAAAATTAACTATAGAAGATATGTTTTTCGGTAAATACCCCAATGATTTAGGATATCTACATGTAGATAATATACCTTCCAAGATAGAAGACTTAGATATATTTGCAGCCTCATTTTTTATGCTTACCCGATGGGAAGAGTATGTAAACAAAGTAAGAGATAAGCATAATCGTTTTCCTGTAACTGAAAGTTTGGCATATAAACAAGGTTTTTTATATAGACCTATTGTTAACGAGTATATTGAAGAGCTTAAATATATGCTTTTGGAGTTAGATAGTAGTTTAAAGTTTAAAGAGCGAAAATATGAGTTGATTTTAACACATGATGTAGATCATATTAGGAAATGGGATACTCCATTAAAATTTGCTCGGCACCTATTGGGCGATATTGTTCTTCGAAAATCTTGGAAAGATTTTCAAAAAAGTATATCGGATTATTTTGCTATGTCTTTCGGTTCGGGAAAAGATCCTTTTGATACTTTTGAGCGGCTCATGGAGGGGAGTGAATCCATTGGCGTTAAAAGTAGGTTTTACTTTATGAGTGGTGGCATAACAAGTTATGACAACAACTATAAAATAGATGAGTTAAAGTCATTGG
>CAZWVR010000153.1:0-3903 GCA_964637235.1 uncultured Bacteroidales bacterium
CATCCTATCAAATTTTTTCATCAACATATCGTTTAACTCTTTAATTTCCGGATTTATTTCAGGGGCACGGTTTTTCCGAACTGATTGATTATGCACAAAGGAAATCATAAAATTACTATAAGGGATATTGAGCATATGGCATATTTTTCTGATTTCATGTTGCGGTTCAGAAACAAGATTTTCATATTTTACCAACAAGATCTTCTTGCTATTTTGTAAATCTTGTTCAAAAAAAAGACTATTGCGCAAATACCATATCAGGGCTACTGCAGAGGCATCCGTAAGGTCATCAGAGTAAAATTTTTTTATTATTTGCAAATTATCTTCTGATATTTTCTCTGCCCGCCACCTGGCAATACGACGATCATACAAGATATAATAAAGATACTTTTTGCACTCTTTGAATTGACGCATAAATGAATTTATGACATCATAGTAATGTCTATAAATCCAGATCCCTTGTGAGTTAACATGTTCAGAAAGAAATTCTGAGGCATGCTGGCTGTCCGAAATACATTTGAATAAAACAATTTGAGCATTAGAATCCCGAACCAACCCGGCTACTTTCGATCTACGCAATTCGTAATTATTAAAAGCAGTTTCATCATTCTCGTGATAACACTCAACCCATAAATTTCGATCAAGTATTTTTGCCAACATATTGGTGCCGGAACGTTGAGCGCCAAATACAAATAACTCAGTCGCTAAAATTTCTTTGAAAGAAAAAGCCTTTAAAAAACCTTGTATGTATGACTTGGTAGTTTTAAAATAGTATTGTTTTCTTGTTAACATATCAATTTATATAATAAACGTACAGATCCTAAAGATAAGATATTGAATTAAGGGGGGCTTTGTCATAGTTGTGGAATGTTTATCGAAACGAAGTGCAGTGCAGTGAAAAAATTTTCTTTTCGCCAAAAACCTTCTCATTATTGGGTAAAAGTTTTTTGGCGAAAAGAAAATTTTATGCGTAGCAACTACACCTATTTGAAATAAATAGGTTACCTTTCATTTCTTATTTAACATGCTAATAATTCATAAAAAATATTAAAAGTGACGATATTGCCATCTGCAACTATGACAAAGTCCCAAATTAAGAGCCACCAAACAACCATTAATAATTCAACAACTAATGTAGACAACGCCACATAACAATTTACCTCCCAAACACTATGCCTGAACACTTTTTTATTGCAATATAATGCATTATAGACCCACATATAGTAATAACTGTGACGGATAAAATAAAATCTATCAAGCATATACCTGTAAAATTTTTTACGAAAAGATATGTGTGAATAAAATAAATATAAATTATACATCCAGTCAAGAAATGAATCAAGCTATTAGGGAGGAAAAATTTAATATCATAAAGCATAATAGTTTCAACAGCTGAAATGCACACCATCAACAACAAAATATAATTAAAATTATTGAAATGAAAAATAACGTTTAATATCAATATTGAGCTCAATAGAAACACTAACATTATCGGCATATAGCATATAAGCTCAGACCACTTTTGTCGCCAAAATGAACTATAAACTCCAAATACGAAACCGAATATGGTCAACCATAGCATATGCCCCATTGGCAAAAAAAAATGGCCTAAAAAGGAAGAAAAAAGAACACTGATTGTTAACATTGTAGCTTTATAAAAATCTACGTATATTATCGATAGTATTGGATAGACAGCATAGAAAATTATAAGCAAAGTAAAAAACCACAGTCCATGGCCAAATGGTGATGGATTGGGAATATGAAACCAATTAAAAAATCCTCCTAAAGATAATATTGTGGGAATTGTTTGCCATATGAAAATACCATTTCTTCCCTGTAACAAGAACAATGTCAAAAGGAATAAATTTATTATGATGAGTGGACATAATAAACGATTGATTTTTGCTATCCAATATTTTTTATACTTAAATTGACCTCTATAGCGTGTCGCCGTAAAAAAACCTGAAGAAAATGCAAATATAAATAAAGAAACTGCAGTTGGTATCCATAAGACACCTCCAAAATAATGCCCGATGACTACAATATATATTGATATTATTTTAGAAAAATTAAAATTATTGCTTATTTTATAAAAAGAATTACTATACATTATAATTTCTCATACATAACTACTAATTTTCATAAATTTTTCGATAGAGTTCTATATTATTATCCCAACTTCTTTTTTTCTCAATATATTCTCTAGCTTTCTTAACATAAATCCAACGTAGCTCTTCATTATTTCCTAGCATTTCCAATTTTTCTTTTAAAGAAAAATAATCCTCCCTCACAAAAAAAATACCAGCTTTCTTTATCAATTCCAAATGGCCTCCTACATCACTTGCCAACACACATTTACCCATTGCCATAGCTTCAAGCGGTTTTAGCGGTGTTACCAATTCAGTAATGCGCATTGACAATCGAGGATAGACAAGGACATCCATAACCGAATAATACCGTGATACTTGATCGTGTTCTACCCGACCAGGCAATAATATTTTATGTTGTAACCCAAGCGAAGCAACTAAGCGCTTAATAGACTCAAATCTCTCTCCGCTTCCTACAAGCAAGAGAACAAACTGTTCTCCTTGTAAATCGGCGAAGGCCTTTATAAGAAATTCCAATCCTTCAAAATGATAAAATGAACCAATAAATCCGAATACTACTTTATCTTGCAGACCAAGTTCATTTAATAATTGAGCGTCCTTATTATATTGAACTTGAAACTTAGATACATCGACACCATTGGGCACCACGTAAAAATTTTGGTTTTTTATTCCTCGTTGCTCAAAATCTTTTTTTAGATGTTCAGAAATAACTACTACCTTGTCAACTTTTTGCACAAGCCCTGTCTCAAGAAATCTAATCAGATTATATTTCATGGAATTCTCTGTCATTTTTCCTTGGTCAACGGCTGCATCCTCCCATAACGCACGAATTTCATAAATCAGGGGTATTTTGTAGCTACGTGCTATCCTTAACGCTGCATAGCCATTTAAAACAGAAGAATGAGCATGCAAGATGTCTGGTTTTTCAGCTTTAACGACTCGCTTAATCGCTGACGATAAAGTAACAACAGTTCTTATATCTCGAATAAACGGTATTTTTGACAATAATGATCCTTTTTTAGTCCGGTAATAAGGGATATCATCAATAAATTCACATTCCCTTACTATATCAGGTTCATGACGATCAGATGTAACAGCAATAGGCGTATAGCCCATCACCTTCTGGTGCGACACTATCTGTTGCGCACGGGTAGCATAACCATCCCGATATGGAACGGAATGATCCAGAATATGCAATACTTTTTTGTTTGTAATTTCCATAGGCTAAAATTTATTTAAAACTTCCATAACTTTTCCGGCACACCAATCCCAGCTAAATCGCCTGTTACGATCAGAGATGGCCTTTCGATTATATTTACGAGTCAAAGATTTTAATATAAAATCTCCTAACAATCTTAAGTCATAACAAATAACACCATCTTCATCCATTGTTAATATGTCCGGAACTGCTCCGACGTTAGTTGCTATTGATGGACACCCCGCAGCCAGAGCCTCAGTCAAAACATTTGGGCTTCCCTCCCCCCGACTTGCCAGCACAAATATATCTGCTGCATTATACCAAAGATTCAGTTGGTTATTATCTATTTTACCACAGAAACAAACATTGTCCTTTACGTCACACCTTTCTACTAAATTTTCAAGTTTCCCTTTATAGCTGCCTTCAGGACCATCTTCGCCTATAATCATAAATCTTAATGTTTCAAAATAATTAATGCATTGCGGTAATGTCTTGATAATGCGATCAAGACCTTTTCGATGTATTAGCCCCCCCACAGAAAGCAATATTTTTTCCTTCTCATTTAATCCGAGCTTCCTTCTGCACTCGGCCTGATCC
>CAZWVR010000154.1:0-3895 GCA_964637235.1 uncultured Bacteroidales bacterium
ATTGTATCTTTCATATCTAAAAATAGTTGAACATCAGTTTAAAATAGTTGAAAGGCCATTATTTTTTCTCGGTTTACTTGCCGTAATCTTTGGTGCACAGTTATTTCTTACCGGCTTTCTTGGAGATATGATATCTAGGAATTCTCCAATAAGAAATGAGTATTTGATTGAGGAGGAAATATGAAAATTGAGAACCTTAAAAATAGGTTTTTTAGTAAATATAACCTTTTAACAATCTTGGGACCTACTGCCAGTGGTAAAACTTCTTTGGCTGCCCATCTTGCTTATGAAATTGATGGTGAAATTATAAGTGCAGATTCTCGTCAGGTATATCGAGGTATGGATATCGGAACAGGAAAGGATTTAGACGATTATATTGTAAATGGAAAAAAAATTCCATATCATTTGATAGATATTTTACCAGCAGGTGAAAAATATAATTTATTTCAGTTCCAAAAAGATTTTTTTGAAGTTTATAGTAAAATTTTAGAGCGTAAAAAAATACCTATTCTGTGTGGTGGAAGTGCTCTGTATATTGATGCTATTGTTAGAAATTATAAGCTTTTGGAAGTCCCTCCAAATCCTGAACTTAGAGCAGAATTAGAAAAAAAATCAATGGATGAACTTATTGAAATGTTGAAACAACTTAAAAAATTGCATAATAAAACAGAAATCGATACAAAAAAAAGAGTAATAAGAGCAATAGAAATTGAATTGTATAATAAAAATCACGAGAAAGAAGTTGATTATCCTACAATTCATTCTTTGGTTGTAGGTCTTAGATATCCCCGAGAAATGCAGAGAAAAAAAATAGCAGAACGCTTGGAATATCGCTTGAAAAATGGTATGATACAAGAAGTTGAAAACCTTATTAGTAAAGGAGTTGCAGTAGATACATTACTTTACTATGGATTGGAATACAAATATATTACCTTGTATTTAATGGGTGTACTAAGCTATGAACAAATGGTTTCCCAGCTTAGAAGTGCAATATCTAAATTTGCTAAGCGACAAATGACTTTTTTTAGACGTATGGAACGTATGGGTGTTAAAATTCATTGGCTTGATGCCCAAAAACCTATTGCAGAAAATATTGCAAAAATAAAGAGTTTAATGGTGTAGTAATAATGTCCTTAAAAAAATAGGGAAGAGGAGATATACCCCTTCCCAAAAATAATTATTCATTCTCTTGTTGTGTATTTATTTCATCTTCGGGAATTACTTCCTCTTCGTTACTGTTTACAAATTCTTGATTTTCTGATGTATTCTTTTTGGCTAAATATTCAGGTAGATTCATTCCTGCCATATTGAATAAATTTTCCAATGGAGGAATAGATGAATATAGATTTTTAATGAAATTAGCTGTTGATGAATTTTTCTCACCCGAGCCAGAATCCCAAACAGTAATTTTGTCAATTTTGATGTTCTTGATTGCGTCAACTTGTAATTGAACTAATTTTTCAAGTTTGTCTGCAATCATCATACGTATAGCGCTGTTAGTATCATTATTAGTTGCATCAACGATTTTTCTGAAACCTTCTGCTTGTTTAGAGAGTATTTCAAGATTACCTTTTGCAATGGCATCAAGATTATAGAAAGTTTTATCAGCTTCACCTTTTGCAACAATACGAATTTTTTCAGCTTGTGCATTAGCTTGGATTTCAATTCTTTGTTTTTCAATTTCTTCTTTTACGATAATATCAGCGTATTGTGTTGCTTTATTTTTTTCAGCACGAGCCATTTCAGCTTCTTTTTCAGCTAAAAATGCAGCTTTACGTGCTTCTGCTTCATTGGTTTTTTCTGCTATTTCTGCTTGTTTCCAAGCATTTGATACTTCAATTCGTTTCTTAGCATTTGATTGTGCTATTTTTATTTGTGCGAGGTTCTCGCCTTCTACTGCTTTTGCATTTGCTTCTGATGTTTGTATCCTTTTTCTCATATTAGCCTGTGCTTCACCGATTTCTGCTTCTGCATTTGCTTCTGCTACTTTTATACGTTTTTCTTTATTTGCTTGTGCAATACCTATCTGTCCGTCTCTTTCTTTTTCTGCAACAGATTTTTTAGCTTCATTTATTGCTCTTGCTGCTTCCTCTTGTCCTAATGCTTCTATATAACCACTTTCATCTTTAATGTCAGTGATATTTACGTTTATAAGTTTTAAACCTATTTTCTTTAATTCTTGCTCAACTGCATCATAGATATGTTCTGCAAATGTATGTCTATCACTATTTATCTCTTCAATTGTCATTGAGGCAATAACTACACGCAGCTGACCAAATATGATATCTGCCGCTAAATCGTGTATTTCGTTGAGTGATAGTCCTAAAAGCCTTTCAGCAGCTTTTTGCATAACTGCAGGTTCATCTGATATTGCTACTAAGAATCTTGCTGGTACATTTATTCGTATGTTTTGTTTACTTAAAGCCCCTTTTAGATCTACTTCTATTGGGATAGGCGTTAAATCCATGTATTGATAATCTTGTAATATTGGCCATACGAATGCTGCTCCACCATGAATGACTTTAGCAGTACGTTCGCCATCAGGTCCTTTGCCTATTTTTCCGTAAATTACAAGTAGTTTGTCAGACGGACACCTCTTATATCTTTTTAGAAATACAATGATAATAAGAATTACTAATAAAGTTAATAAAACCGGTAGTGAAAGCCAACTGTAAACCATAATATTAGTTTTTTAGTTTATATTTTATTTCCATATCTTCTATTGTAAGACCAAAAGATCTCAAAATTTTTTCTATTTCCTTTTCCATTTTATCTATAAATTCTTGATGAAATATGCTCAATGAATTTGTTTGCGCAAACAGTTCAAATAATTTATTTTTTATAGCAATTTTAATAGGTTCATCCCAGTTATTTATTTCTCTGTTTATGAATGCTTTTTTAAATTTCTCATTTCCTGAAATTGTTAAAATGAATACTGCTGAAATTTCTATTGTTTTATTGTTTTCTGTCAGACAATTGAACGTATCTATTGTTATTTTAATTTTTTTTTCGATAAATAGTATTTGTTCAAAAATAGGAAAAATAAATCCTCCTCCTTTTAAAATTATTTTTGAAATATGGTTCTTATTTTTACCTCTTTTATAGTATATAAGCATTATTTTATTTTTCGGGCTTTTTTTATAGAACGATAAGATTACTATCACGATAATAACAGCAATTGTTATAATTATCAATAGGATATTTATAAAATGCATTTTGCTAAATTTTTTGGTGTTTTATTTTTATTGTTAGTATAATAAACATAATTTTAATAAATTGTTAAAGTTTAAATAAGTTTCATTTACCGTGGTAGAGTTTGTTTAACTTTATCGTTTAAGTTTTTAACAAACTGTGTTGATTTTTAATTTACTTTTTATAATTATTTGATTATTAGT
The DNA here is from genome assembly GCA_964637235.1 of uncultured Bacteroidales bacterium. GTDB lineage: Bacteria > Bacteroidota > Bacteroidia > Bacteroidales > S143-33 > CAZWVR01. Next base: position 3,396 of record CAZWVR010000154.1, read on the forward strand.
GTATTTCTGTATTTAAAAAAGTAAAGTTTAGTTTACATTTTTAATTAAGTGTCTATTTTTTTTACTAATAAAACATCATTTTGTAATACATCTATTACTACAACTTTTTCTTTATACATAATATCTTCTTCATCCTCTGTTATTGCATCGAGAATATGAATTGAGTTATTTAGAATTATTTCTACTTTTCCGGTTCCTTTGCCTTGTCCAGGGATACGAATATATACTGTACCAGTTTTTCCTATTGCATTTTCAGTTTTTAAAGTTCCACTATAAGAGAGTTTAGATAATGAATATAACAAAAATGAAATTACTAATAAAGTTATAAATCCTGAGATTAAAGAAATTAAAATATTTTTAAATAAAGAGATTTTCATAGCAAATCCAATGATGCCTGCCCATGAAAACATCATTAAAAACGAAAGGATAGATTTCATATTGAAAATGAAACTTCCAATGTCATCAAAAAAGTTTATATCTGCATCGGGTGTATCAATATC
>CAZWVR010000155.1:0-3795 GCA_964637235.1 uncultured Bacteroidales bacterium
AGTTATAATCATAATATATTGATAATCTCAATTTATTATTGAAAAAGAATTTTTTTATACCAATTGACAAGTTTAATGTTGGTTTATACAAAAACAAGTCGTATTGACTTATAGGGCTATATTGTAAAGATATATCAGTTTTTATGGTTTGAGTAATGGAGAATACATTATTAAATGAGAAATTAAAATTAATTCTGTTAATTTGTTTTTCTTCTCCTAGCACTGTATATTTAAAAAAAGGATGAGAAGCATTTATTCCTATATTTGTGTATGAATTTTTGCCTTGGGCCATTGCACTAAGCGATAAAAACAATTCTTGTTTTTTTGTATTATCATATGAAACGATTATTACACTGTCTTTATTATAAAAAAACATTGTTGTATAGTTGTTGTGCTCTTTGTATCCTGCCATAAGCTGTATAGAATTAAAAATAGATGCTTTAATAGAATATGAATTAATAATATCCGGTTTTAAATAAGGATTTGATTTTTTATAAAGAAACGGATTAACATAAAAACCTTGATTTGAAATGTATGAATACGCACTTCTATCTATATACTTTTTATAATTAAAAGATAAGTTTGTAAAGGAGTTTAATTTATAGTTTATTGAAAAAGCGGGATACAATTTATTTTCTTTAAAATTAAAAGACGAATCTATTGAAATATTTTTGATTTCTCTTGAAAACAGTTCATATCTCAATCCTAATTGGAGGGATATTTTTTTTGCTAACTTGTTTGAAAACATAATATATCCGGCATAAGAGTTTTCAGTAAGCCGATTGTCTAGTTTTTCCTGATTTAAGTTATCAACATAATTGACATTAATTGTTCTAAATACTTTTCCTCCAATAAAAATATTGGTTTTTATTTTGGTTATCGGCAAGGAATAATCTACTTTAAGAGAGTTTATCGTATAGTTAATATTGTCATTTAAAGTATCGGTTGCAATATCCTGCTTGATAACGGTTGTTTTGTTGTTATTGTTATAATAAGCATCCGCAATAATAGATAAGCGGTGATTTTTTTTGGTAGTTATATCATAATTTATTACTCCGTGAACATCTTGCCCTTTTGATAATTTATTTGTGCTATTATTATAAATATTATTATTCACATGGCTAATAAAATCATAATCTGTGGAAAAATTACCATAATTTCCGTTTAATCTTATTCCGATACTTTGATTTGTATCAATATCGTAATTTAGAGCATAATAAATATAATGATTATTTTTATTGTCAATTGCACTCATATTAAAGTCGTTAGTGAAAACAATATTGGCATTACTATCATAAAGGTTATTTATTGATGATTCATACCACGGGTTTTTTCCATAATCGTTTTTATAATAAAAAGATTGTTGAAATTTCTTTTTGTTGTATGTAAAGTATATTCTGAAATCGTTTTTTAATTTTGGGAAATAATATCTTAATCCATTGTAAATTTGCCCGCCAAACTGTTCTTGTTTTTTGGTAATAATATTTATGACAGATTGCACCGAAGCATCATATTTACCATTATTGTCAAATGTTTCTATTTTGAGTATGTTTTGTGGTTGAATAGCATTGATTTCTTCTTCCGAAGCTTCTTTTCCGTTTACAAGAATAAGAGGTACCCCCTTTCCAAATATTTTATATCCTTCTTTAGTTTTGATTACACCCGGAACATATTTTAGCACACCTGTAGTCATTTCTATATTATTGAGTATTTCTTTATTCAGTTTTACTATTGTTTTTCCCCCCTCATTAGTAATGATAGGTCTTTTCGCTACTACCTTTACATTTTCTAAAACATAAGTTTCTGTTGTCAATTTACAAGAATATTCTTTGTTCGTAGTCAAATTTATGTTTATACAGGTGTCTTTATATCCTATGGCAGAAAAGCATAATAAATATTCATTCCTTTCTATTTTTTGCAAAGAATAAAAACCTTCCGAATCGGTAACCGTTCCTGTAATTATTTTGTTTTTTATTTTTAAAAAGACATTACAAAACGGAATACCGCTACCTTGTTTATCCATAACTCTTCCGGAAATATTAAATTGAGCAACTGCTGAAAATGAAAACGATATCAACAATATTAGATGGAAAAATAATTTCATTATTTTTATATGTTCAATTTCTCAAAGGTAAACTTTTTTTCTTGTTTTTTTAATTCGTAATATGCAGACAAATACTTATCTAAATATCCTTTTGAAAAATGGCATAAGTTTTTATTTGAGTTATTTATATAATTATCAATTCTGTTTGCTTGACATCCCCCATCACATACAAAAAACAGAGGGCATTTTAGGCATGCTTCATCTTCAAACATCGTGGGCGAAGCAAGAAAATTAAACAAGAGTTCTTTGTTTTCAATTTTATCATTAAAAATATTCCCAACAACCCTATCTTTTCTACCTAAGTCGTTCCAGCATTTATACAGTTCTCCTTCAGGACCAACAAGATATGAATTTAAACGAGTTGCGCTACAACCTCCTATATTATACGAAAAATAAGGAATGTTTTTTTCTTTTCGAGCTTGTTTAATTAAATATTCGGAAGCTTCGTTATCGGATATATAACTACATTCAATGTTGCTATCTTTATTGTAATCTTGTAAAATGGCAGAATGAATAAATAACCGTTTATCGTTATCCCATCTTTTTAATAGTTCTGATTTTAATTTTTCATATTCATCTTTATTCTTCTTATCAATATTGCACCTTATTGAAACATTATCTACATCAAAATCTTTATCATTAATGAGAATATCTAAATTTTTTAAAATTGTATCCCAACTTCCCGAACCGTCTTTATTAAATCGTCTTCTGTTATGGGTTTCGGCATTAGCTCCGTCTAGTGTAACTTGAATAAATCTGATATTGTGTTTTTTTAAGATTTCCTGATTTTTTTTACTTAAATAATAACCGTTGGTAATTATTCCATTGTAAATAATTTTTACACCTCTATTTTTTATCTCTGTTATAATCTTGTCAATTTTATCAATCGCAAGCAATGGTTCTCCCCCATACCAAGTAATTGATACTGAATTGTTTGTAATTTTACTTTTATTTGAGATAAAATCAACTAAAGCATTAACAACCTTATTATTCATCGTACGATATTTGATGCCTTTTTCAAAGCAGTACGGACAAGAGAAGTTACACGCACTAGTAGGTGCAATAGTTAAATTTAAATATTCGTGCTGAAAAGTGTCAAGTTGTCTTAAAAATTTTTTTTGATTTATGGCATCATCTATTTCTTGTTGGGTGCAAATAACCTTTGCTTTTCTCAATATAGAATATGTTTCTTTATCTAAATCGTTTACTACATTAAAATTATTTTTTGCTTCAAGCAAGATGTCATATAAATTTATGTTTAATTTCATAAACGAATTGGTAATTCCATTATATGCTAAGTATTCCTCCTTATCTGATTTGAACATATATAAAAACGGAGATATTATCTGATTTTTAGTTTCCATAACAGCATAATTTTATAAATGATGTGCACTATTCAAAGTGCACATCACTCTAACTACTATATTGTCAATTAATAATCTTTGGTTTTACATTCACAAGGACATGAGTTGAAAGTAGCTTTTGGTGTGGCAGCATGACATTCACAATTTTTACCGATGAAAAAGCCACAATCACAACCGCAATCATTAATAGATAAAGCAGTTCCTCCTACAATTGCTCCCAGTTCCTCATTTGTAAATTCCTGAATACTTTCAATAAATTCAATTTTAAATTCTTTTTTCATAGCTTTCAATTTTTAAAAGTTAAACAATTCATTAATTTCATTGACT
>CAZWVR010000156.1:0-3780 GCA_964637235.1 uncultured Bacteroidales bacterium
TAAGGAAAACGACACAGAGGTAATAGCCTTCACGCCGTTTATGGAGATAATGTAACTTAGTGGAGAAGGTTATAAGGATTATCCTTTATCATTTTTTCTATGTAATTTTCTCTAATGCCAGATTCAATAAGTGTTTCTATCATAATTTTCATTCCCTCTATTGGTTCGGGATTATGAACTTGACCAAGGTCTGTTGATAATATAGTTGAGTTTATACCTACTTCTTTAATCTGTTCAGTTAATACAGTAAATGGGGTTTTATTTTTATCTTGCAAGGTAGTTGAGTTATAGCATCTTTCGAAAAATACACCTTTTTTTGCTAATTCTTGCTGAGTAGAAATAGGTATATTTACAATCCAGAATTCTGGGTGTGTAATTAAAATTTTTTCTACTTTATATTTTTTAGCAAGATCGACTAAAACAATTATTTCTTCAATTGATAGGTGCCCTGTACCAAGTATGGCATTATAAGAAGAAATTAATTTTAATATTTCTATGACGAGTGCTGTATTTTCGTTTCTTATCGATATTCCATCTTTTAAACCATTTTTTCTTCTGTGATTTTCTGAGTCCACAGTAGGCATCCATACTTCTTTAGCTCCAAGTTTTAATGCTACCTCTACGGCATTAGGGTTTAGACCTCCTACACTTTTATTTAGAACAATACCGCCATATACTTCTAAATTTTTAACCACTTGCTTTACTAAAGAAGCTCGTGAGGCAGTTTCTGTGAAGTGGTTTTTTAAAAGTATCCCACTTAATCCTGCAGATTTTGCCTTTTTTGCTAATTCTATATCGTGGAGTTTTCTTGGAATTATATCAGGTGACGAATGAATATGAATATCATAAGCTCCTTTCATGAGGTTTTCTATATATTTCTTCATTCTTTACCCCCTTTGTTATTTAAAAAGGCCGGGGAAAAATAGTGTAATTTGTGGTATGTAGGTTATTAGAAGTAAGCCTATTATTGTTATTACCAAGAAGGGCAGTACAGATATTGTTACTTCTTCCATACTTTCCTGTGTAATACTTTTAACAACAAACAGGTTGTAGCCAAAAGGAGCCGTGATGTAGCCTATGACAAAATTAACTACCACAACTGCTCCAAAGTGAATAGGATTAATGCCGAGTTTTTGAGCAATTGGAAGGAGTATGGGAACTAAAATTACAATAGCAGCTGGGGTATCTAATACCGACCCAATAATAAGAAACAAGATATTAACAAGCAAAAGAAATATAATTTTGTTATTGGTTAAACTTAAAATAAAATGAGCTGTTACTTGAGGAACTCTTCCTGCTGCCAGAATCCATGCAAACAATGAGGCGGCCGCTAATACAAACATTATCATAGCTGACATTTTACCTACATTTATGAGTGATTCAGTGAGCTTATTTATTGTAAGACTTTTTGTTAGAAATCCTATCAATATGATGTAAAGGCAGCCTATAGCTCCTGATTCTGTTGGTGTAAATATTCCGCTATAAATGCCTCCCAAAACTACGATTGGAGCACCTATAGCACCTTTTGCATACCAAGTAGATTTGACAATTCTTCTTAGTGATGGTTTTTTATTTATTATAGGGACTTTTTCTTTCTTGGCCTTTATAATACAGAAAATAATTAATAAAAATGCGAATAAAAGTCCTGCTCCAAGCCCTGCTAAAAATAATTTAGCAATAGATCCTCCAGCTACCACTCCATAAATAATTAGCGGAATACTTGGTGGTATTATAGGACCTAAAGCACCTGCTGCTGCGGCTATTCCCATTGCAAATCTTTTAGAATAGCCGTTTTTTTCCATAGCTGGTATTGTAATAGAGCCTATCGCAGCCACTGTAGCTGGACCAGAGCCTGACCCAGTGGCAAAAAGCATTGAAGATATAACGGTTACAGCAGCTAAGCCTCCCGGTATAAAACCTATGAGTTCATTTGCTAAATCAACCAGGGTTTTAGCCATTCCTGTTTTTTCCAATAAGTTTCCCAAAAGTATAAAAAAAGGGATAGCCATCAGAGCAAAGTTATTAATTCCTGAAACAAGATTCTGTGGGAACATTAAAAAAGATTCTTCAATTAAAATAAGACCTATAATACTTGAAATTCCTAATGAAAAGCCAATGGGTACTTCAAGTACTATAAGAAGTATGAATAGAATCAACATTATAAGGGCAGTATTACTTGGATTCATTATTTGCTACCAGAAATTTTATAAAATTTAAGATAACATATATGAAAATAAGAATACCACTAATTGGTATTGCCAAATAAACCCATTTCATTTTTATGCTTGCAGCCGGTGATAAAACAAAACCAAAGTATTTCACATAATTATAGCCAGGCACAATCATGAAATAGGCATAAGCCAGAATGGCTATTTGAGATAATATAAAAAGTATAGTCTTTACTTTTCTGGAACCTTTTGAGCTTAAAATGGAAAAAGAAATATGGGAATTTTCATTAACCAAATAAGCTGTACCTAACAGGGTAAACCATACAAACACAAAGCCAGCCACTTCTTCAGGCCAGGAGAGGGCGTTATTTAATACATATCTGAAAAAAACTTCAATGCCTAACAAAATTAATAACGCCCCCCCACAGATTATAAATGCAATCTCTATTATTTTATTTAGAAAACTTTCTACTTTAGATAGAACTCCCTTCATATTTCACTTTGAGTTTATTAATTTGTCTCTTTCTTCTAACACTAACTTCATTATTTTTGCACCTATCTTTGGTTCAAATTCTTTGTATAGAGGTTTAACAGCTTCCATAAATGGTTTAGGGTTTTTTATCGTATTTATTTTCATACCTTTATTTTTTAAAGCGATTAAGAGCTTGCCAATTATACTTTCTATTTTTTTTCTTTCATAATGTGAAGCTTCTATTGCTGCTTTTTTAAAGGCTATCTTATCTTTTTTTGAAAGCGTATTCCATAGTTTTCCCGACGCCATTATTATAAGAGGAGAGTAAGTATGATTTGTTAAGGATAAATATTTTGTAACTTCATAAAATTTGTTAGCCCAGATGACAGGTACGGGTATTTCTAAACCATCAACTACATGCTGCTGAACTGCTGTAAAGGCTGAGCCCCATGGGAGGGGAACTGCATTTGCCCCTAAACATCTAAACAAGCCTATATATATAGGTGTTCTCATGACCCTGAATTTTATTCCTTTTAGATCTTCTGGTGAATATATAGGTCTTACATTATTGATCATTTCTCTAAATCCACCTTCTGCAAAAGCTAAACCTTTGATGTTGATTCGGGATAATTTTTCAAGTAGAATTTCACCTGCCTTTCCATCTAAGACTTCATGGGCTACTTTATAATTAGGGAACAAGAAAGGCATATCCAAAATCATAAAAGAATGCACAAAAGAACCAACAGGGGCATTTGTTATAACTCCCAGATCCATTGTTCCAATCATGAGATTTTTTATCATTTCCCTTTCGTTTCCTAATTCACCACTTGGATACAGATTTACTTTATATTTACCATGTGTATACTTTTTTATTAGTTGAGCAAATTTTTTTGATGCAATAAAATATGGATCATCTTTGTTGGCAGCTGTTACAAAACCTAATTTTAAAACTATAGGTTTTGAGTAAGTTAACGGTGTGATTGATATGAAGACTAAAATAAATATAAATATACCTATTAACACCTCCCATCTTACTCTACTCCTTCTCATCTTTTTACCCTCCTTCTTTGATTATATTTTTTTATAATTTCCCTTAACTACAATTTTAGTAATATTAAATGATATGTCAAGACAAGATTG
>CAZWVR010000157.1:0-3676 GCA_964637235.1 uncultured Bacteroidales bacterium
GCTGAAAAACATCGCCAACGTGTATGAAAAAATGGGCGAGAAGGAAAAAGCCAAATCCTACCGCCAAAGAGCAAAAGAAATGGAAAAATAAATACGTGCTTTAAGTTTTTTTACCAGTTTCTTTTTCAATAAACTTAATAATTTCTGAGAGTTGTTCAGGTGAAAACCAGTTATAATTATCTCTTTTGAACCAAGAGATTTGCTTTCTGGCATAAGCTCTGGTGTTGCTTTTTATTTTTTCTATTGCTTTATTTTTAGATATTTTTCCTTCAAAAAAGTCAAAGAGTTCTCTATAACCTACTGTTTTTAAAGGCGTTAGTTCTCTATGCGGATATAATTCATAAGCTTCTTTGATAAGTCCTTGTTCAATCATTAAATCTACTCGTTTGTTAATTTTGGAGTATAGTTGTTCTCTGGGTAAATTTAGGGCTATTTTTATAGTTTTAAAGAAGCGTTTTTTAGGCGTTCCGGTAAGGAAAGAAGAATAAGGTTTGCCAGTTTGGATAGATACTTCAAGAGCTTTTAATATACGTTTAGGATTATTTAGGTCAACTTTGTTATAATATTCAGGGTCAAGCTTTTTTAATCTATCTCTAATATGCTGCAATCCAAAGTTTTCGTATTCTGAAATAAGTTGTTTTCTTAGAGATAGATTTATTTCTGGCAAGTCGTCTATACCATATAATAGAGCATTTATGTATAATCCGGAGCCACCAGCCAATATTATTTTGTCATATTTTTCATATAAATTTTTGAGCAGCTCAATAGCTTCTTGTTCGTATTTACTTGCATTGTAATATTCAAAAATTGATTTATTAGCAATGAAAAAATGTTTAGCTTGTTTTAGTTCGTCTTCGGTAGGTCGTGCGGTTCCAATTTTTAGTTCTTTATATATTTGACGAGAGTCAGCAGATAATATCACCGTATTGAAATATTTAGCTAATTCTATTGCTATTTTAGTTTTACCGACAGCAGTAGGTCCTGCAATTACTATTAGAAATTTGTCTTTCATTCTATTGGAATTTTTCTTAGGTTTTTTGCTTCTTCGTCTTTATGAAAATTTTGAATATCAGGAGGTTCTATATTAGCTGATTTTGCAATTAGTCGTCTATAATATGAAACAATTAAATATGTCATAGGTAGAGCAATTAGCAGACCGAGAATACCGAGTAATTTACCCCATATTGACAATGAAAGTAGTATCATTGCCGGGTTTAATCCGGTAGCATCACCCATAATTTTAGGTGTTAATATAGTATCTTGAATAACTTGTACAATAGCAAATACCAGAAGTACTAATGCTAATACACTCCAAAAGTTTTGTCCAGTTTCCAGAGATTTCATTAGTGCTAAAAATACTGCTGGTATTAAAGCCAGATTTTGAAGGTATGGCACCATATTTAATAAACCAATAAATAAGCCAAGTAAAATACCCAAAGGTAAACCGATAATACTAAAACCGATTGCGAATAATATACCGACAATGCTTGCAATAAGAGCTTGTGCTCTGAAATAATTATTCATTGCATTTTCAAATTCATAAACAAAGCTCAGAACTGAACTTTTATATTTAGGCGGAATAAGCATTTTCCAGTTGGTAGCTATATTATTGAAGTCTAATAGTAAGAAAAACAGATACAATAGTACAATTGCAAAACTTATAATGCCAAATATGAAAGATAGTGTACCGCTAAAAAAATTAGCTAAATGAGGCAGAATTTTTTTATATGCAAAGTTTATGAAATCGTGAAATTCTTTTCCGGAAAGTAATTTTTGGATATCTTTATCTACCATAAATTCCTCTATTTTACTGGCTATATTCGCTGGAAGGTATTTACGAAGCTGTTTGTCAATATCTACATTCTTTATTAAGTTGTTTATTAGTATTGAGGCATTATGTATTTCTTTGCTAATCATTGGCGTAATTATCGCGATTATTGCAGTAAATATTAAGGTTATTAGTAAAAGCCCTATAAAAACAGCAAGAGAACGTTTTTTTACAAATTTTTGAATGAAATTTATAAAGGGGTTTAGCATATATGCAATTATCAATGCTACAACAAAAGGTAGTAAAACATCAGAAAGATAATCTAAAAGCCAGATTATACCGATAAATATTGCAATTGTTATTAAAAGTCTTACGAAGCGATCAAATGTAAATTCTTTTTCAAAGAATGACATTTTTTATTATTTTGCAACTGTTTCAAAATTTTTATTCTTAAAGGTAAAAATAAAAAAAATCATTATTATGAAAAAAGTTTTTCTTTTGCTCTTATCAGTTTTTGCATTTTTTGCAGTTTGGGGTCAACAAATTGCAAAAGATTTGGTGCTTATTGAATATTTTACGGAGACAACTTGTTATTATTGTCCTGGCGCTCAAATGGCAGCCGATGATTTTGTAAATGGCGGCTATAATGTTGCTGTTATAGGTTATCATCCTAATGATGGGTTCGGTAATAGTCAGACTATTGCAAGGTTTAATTATTACGGTATTAATGGCACTCCTACTGCTGAGTTCAATGGACAGTATGAAAAAGTAGGAGGTTCACATAGTAATAGTGTTTTTAGTTATTGGCTGCCAAGTTATAACAATGCTGCTGATGACTTGACTTCTTTTAAGCTTTCTTTATGGCTTGAAAGTACTGATGAAATTAACTTTATTGCCCATGTTCAAGCTATAAAGGTTGCTGATTATTCAAATCCTAATTTGACTTTGCAAGCTGTCCTCGTAGAAACAAATATACCTCATAATTGGCAAGGTCTCAGTCAATTGAATTATGTTGCAAGGGCTATGTATCCAAACCAAAATGGAACTTCTCTTAATTTTGCTAATCAAGATACTATAAATGTGGATATTCCTTTTACTATTGATCAGTCGTGGAATATAAATAATTGTGCATTAGTTGTATTTTTGCAAGACAACTCTACAAAAGAAGTATTGCAGACTGTACAGGATAGTTTGGAGCTACCTTATGGAGATTATAATGTTATGTTGCAAAAAATAACTAATTTTACCGATACTGTATATTGGCAAAATTCCCTAACTCCTTCTGTTTTAGTTAAAAATAAAGGTACTGAGGTTTTGAATAACATCAATTTTGAATATTGGATAAATAATGAGCAACATCATAGTTATTCATGGAGTGGAAATTTAGGCTCCCTTGAACAAACAGAAATTCAATTACCTGAAATTAGCTTTTCTTTACAAAAAAATGACACTCTTTGGGTAAAAGCCTCTATCCCAGATCATGAAGATGTTGACACTTTAAACAATACTACAATGTTTGCCTTTACTGCTCCTGCTTTATTGCCGAATCATTTGTATTTATCTATGAATACAGGTCAGTGGGGATTTGAAATTTCATATCTATTGGAAACTACTGATGGTGATACTGTAAGATATTTCCATGCTAATACTGGACCTATTATCGTAAATGATACTTTTGATTTGGATACTGCTAAATATCCGGGTAAAACATATATTTTCCACCTTTTTGACGAGTATGGAAATGGCTTTAATAGCTCAGACGGATATTGTACTATTTATGACGATGAAGGTAATCAATATTTTTATGTACAGGGTGATTTTGGCTCGGAATATAAATATGTTTTTAATGCAGTAAGTACTCCAAGTAAAGTAGAAAATATTGAAAAACAAAGCAATTGGTATGTTTAT
>CAZWVR010000158.1:0-3631 GCA_964637235.1 uncultured Bacteroidales bacterium
CGACCAAGCTCACCTGCCGCTATGGAGCGCAGCGGAATAGCGGTCAGGTGGAGCGCCTTGTTAGCGCTGATTTAGTTTGTTTTTCATCATCCATATAGGAATATCGCCACTCAAGATGTGAGCAAAGCCCGTCAATATCTGGAAAAAGCGTAGCACTATTAACGCCAAGCATATTTAACCTATGCCTGATTCTTGCAAAGCATTGACATGGTATTATTACTTTTACTAGCTTACTTTTAAATTTCTTGTGTGTTTCAAATTTTATAATATGACCACCATCATTTATTTTATGGACAGTAAATGCACCAGCTTGGGCTGAAATCCTCCTGCTGATAATTTTAGGGCGAAATATCTTGGTAACTCGATTTGAAAGAGGACCATATTTTTCTGTATCAGTCCTAAAGTCTTCGACATCCGGTTTAAGTATCCACACAACTCCATTTTCTTCATTATTCGGTGGCTTTCGTGCGGTAAACCATAAAGCAGCTAAGGCACTATACGTCCAATCAAGAAGTCTCGTGGGAAGGCCGTGATGTTGAGCGAGTGCCAATAAGTCCCAATCGTTTTCTGGCTTAAATTCAGATAGGGGCAAACTTGTGCGACGAAATTCGTCAATGATAAGTTTTTCGATATTTTGTATTTCGCCTCTCAACTCGAGCCGAGCAAGCTTTGGTAATAAGGGAAAATCTCTCCTTTGTCCTCGAAATAAGAAATCTACGTCATTACCTGCTTTTTCGGCTGCATCCTTTTCTTTATCCACAAGAGCGACGAAATCTTGTACCGTTTCGATTGTCTTTTCTTTGACTGGACGTTTCATATTCTTCTTGCGCTAACGACCGGCATCACCTGCACCAAGCAGATTCAGCGACCAACTTAGCAGAAGCAATAAAGATTGATACAGTGATTAACTTGGCGAAATCGCCGTCGTGCTTGGTGTCAGCGTGTATGCAATTGTTATGTCTTTTGTTTCAGCAATTTCTCTGATGGAATATTAAACGTATTGGATATTCTTTGTTTTTCTCTAAATCCTACCTTATGCATTGAACAATGATTTACTATCATTAATTCCATTACTTTTTTTGCTGTATGAGAAAATTCACTACCATTGATACCTTTATTAATATTTTCAAGTTGAAGATTTTTATTATACCACATTAATATACCATGCTTGACCAAAAAAGATGCTGGAGTATCTTCTTTATCACAAATTGTTTCGATTATTGTAGTTAGTTTATGAGATCCCAATGATGAAATTACCTTATTAATAAGGCCATAAATAACGAAAAAATTTAAATTCCAGAAAATTGATTTAGACAATTTTTCCAACTGTTCTTTACTTGGTTTACGATTAGCTTTGCCATCTTTTTTTCTTGTTTTTGCCTGCTCCTTCAGATGGTTTTCTATTGAGTTTAATATGTAATGTATAATTTCATCTTGCGTACTTTTGTGTTTAATCAATTCGAAAAATGATGATAAAACACGGAAATGGACCTTCATTGCCTCTTCAAATAGTTCCTCTAGGCGAGGTTTTTCTAAAGAGCCTGAACGATTTTTAATTATCCTACCCATCACTTCAACAGTTTTGATACTTCTACGCAAATCTATTAAAAACAGATCTATTAATTCGTCACCGCTTACATCATCTTCTTGTGTAGAATTATTTTCCTCCGCAATATCCTGAACTTTTAATTTGTTTTTTCTTTCTGATTCTGGATTAGCATTAGCTGCTGGTAGTATAGCTTTTATGATTATATCTTTTTGCTTATCAAAAAAATTCAGTTCATCTTTTTTTAATGTTGCAGGTTTATTTTTATCAAACAAACAATATGCATTAAGCATAATTTCATCGAGGATATAACTATCCTTAGAATGATGAGAAATAAATATTGCAATATATGCATTTTTATCATCGTGAAGATTATTTATAATGTGGTCAATGTCATCTTTTTTATCTTTTATATTCTCAGAAATATATTTTGCTACAAAAAAATAGTATATATACTTGTAACTAAAATAATGATTACCAAAATCATCAAAAACCATTAGATTAGATTTACATAAATTGTTTAACAATGATTCTTGACTTATTGGTAGATTGAATTTTTGAAGATATAAACACATAAATTGTTTAAATACATCATTAGATATTTCATTTTTTCCTTTTGAGTAGAAAAAATATGCGAATTCAGTTAAAAAATTAATATATGTGTCAACCTCATCATTTTTAACTCCATATTTCCGCAAATACATATAAATGAGTGCCTGATAACAATATCCTTGAGAGGTTATTTCTTGATCCAAAGGGGTTGAGAAAGCCTCATAAGTACTAATGACCGAGAGAATAAAAAATGGGTAAGCTGGCATGATGCCGTTACCAAACATTTTACCTAATGTCGCATTAACCAATTCAGTATTATTATCAATTTTCTGATAGGTATAATTTGGACACATTCCAGAATCTTTAGTATCTGTTAAATGTGTCCATTTTGTTATTAGTTCATTTCTTAAAGATGGAGTAAATTCTTCGATTCTATAAAATGCAAATGAATCTATAAGACTTTCATTTTTAAAATTTAAGTTAAATATATCATCTACAATTACGATTATTTGTTTATATTCTGAAAGAGAATGAAGGTGTTTCTCTTTTTTTTGTGCTAAATGAAAATCATCAAGAATAATGACGAATCTAGACTTATCATATAAATCAATATCTTTTGTTCCGTATTGCTCTTGAAAAGCATTTAAAACCCTATTTTCGACTTTCCCTGAAAATTTCGCAGCCTTGTCGAAGATATATATAGGGATATAATTATTTTTAAATAAGTCGAGATATAGTTGTTTACACAAAGTTGTTTTACCAGCTTGATTCTCACCAGCAATTACTATGTTAGGATAGTTATATATATCTGAAATTAATTCAGCAGAATTGATCTTTTTTTCATATTCTCTCAGGTTGTCATATTTGGAAAGCTCTGGGTATACAAAAATATCACTTAGCTGCACCACTGTCTTCTGTGAATGGGCTTTTGCCAATAATTCCGTATTGTCTAAAAAAGACGTAAATTTTTCACTTATTTTAAGTTCTTTCATTAACATCTTTTGTTCGGCTACTTTCTTAATTCCTTTATAAACATCGTTCCATGCAGTACTTAAGTTTACAAATTCTGTTATTGGCTTTCCATCTGTTGGCAAAGCTAAAATCGTACACAAATCTGGATCATCTAACCAACCGCACGACTCTAAAATTACTGGACACGTAATAACCCCTCTTTTTTTATTTAATTTGAAAGCTATCTTTTTTTCATCAAGGCAAGCATCAGATGCTAAAAAATTTGCAGATATAAATAAAACTATAATATCTGCTGAATAAATATTTTGCTTAATTTCAGAGTCAAATTCTTCTCCTGAAGCAATTCTTCTATCATACCAATATTCGATTGGTAGAATATTTTTTAATGGTGCAATATGTTTCACAAATTCTTCAACATAACTTTCATCTATATGTGAATAGCTAAGAAAAAATTTTAGATTATTATTTATTTTTGGCATAAAAAACCTCATTTTATTTCGAGGACATAACGGCCGGTATCAGCCAGCCCCAAGCGATATTACCGATGAAGCTAATTCGTAG
>CAZWVR010000159.1:0-3607 GCA_964637235.1 uncultured Bacteroidales bacterium
AAGAAAAAATAAAAGAAAAAGAGAATAAGCAACAAACTTTATTCGGAGATACGGATTGAGACATATTGCTTACAACATTGATATAAACGTATCTTTTTTTGTAAATGACTGAAATAGAGGGTTTTCGCAAAATTTTGCAAAAAAACAATTATTTATTAAAATAAAAAAAAAGATGAAAGTAGATATAAAGAAAAACTTTTGGGTATTAAATCCTGAATTTAACACACTAAATGTATTTCAAGAGTTAAAAAAAGTATATGGTAATGCTAACAGTTCTATTATTATGTGGGCTATTTATATGGTTTTTCATCCTGACGGCATTATATACAAGGGCGTTAAAGAAAAATACAGAATTAAAAACATTGAGGAATCTTGGTTACATAACAAAGTATTGCCTGATTGGAACAGTAAACTTATAAAAGATGTTATTGATGTATTTTTACAAATAACAGTTTCCGAGCATAAACGGTCATTTATGTTTATGGAAAAAGCATTAAAAGAGTTTAATTATAAAATCTCACGAGAAAAAATGA
Organism: uncultured Bacteroidales bacterium; assembly: GCA_964637235.1. Classification (GTDB taxonomy): domain Bacteria; phylum Bacteroidota; class Bacteroidia; order Bacteroidales; family S143-33; genus CAZWVR01. The sequence continues at coordinate 534 of CAZWVR010000159.1, forward strand.
CAGAGGAGAAAATTAAACTTTTAGAAAAATATGATAAAATTATAGAAATGTATGCTAAAGCAAAAAAATTATTTGATGAATCTGAAAAAACTCGTAAAGTGCTAAAGGGAGGAACTTCTCTTTCTGCTGTTCAAGACCCTACTACACTATTTACGAAAAAAGAATTGGATAATTTGAATTAAAAATAGTTTCTTTCTTGCAAAATTTTGCAAAAAACCACTATCATTATGAGAAAGTTTATTGAAGATTATCCTCTTATTGATTTATTCCCTTATAAAATTAAAAATAGGGAGGCATTTTATTTTAGAAATCATCCTAAAAATTTAGTTCCTGATACTGATGCTTATAAAGAATATTGGAAAAGACAAATTAAACGATGTGTTGTTGGTCATTGGATTAATGATAATGGTACTTGGGTTTATATGTTTCCTGCTCTTTATTGGTATATTAATATAACTAAAATTTCTACTAAAGGTAAAAGAAAACGTGGCGAAAAAGGTATTATTAGTCCAAGACTTAGAGATAATGAATGGATTTATTTTACTTACGATATGTGTACTGACGGTTTTAGTGGGTTTGAATTAGACGAAGAAGTAACTTGTAATGAAATCGTAGGTAAAATTCAAAATGGCGAATTTGTAGATGAAATGGAAATTAAAAATCTTTCGAGTTATGTCTATAAAAAAAATGGAGATTTTAAAAAATATATTAATCCGTGGGATTATTTAACTAAATATTACCTTATTGAAAATCCTCCTGATAAACCATTGGGTAATCCTCTTTACGAGAATAGTCTTTATAATGGATTAGTTGTTACTTCGAGGGGGTTGGGAAAATCATTAATGGCTTTTCCGGGAAAAGCTCTTCATACTTTTACTTTTAATGGAATAAAATATTGGGAAGATTATAAAGATATTGAAGATAACAGTATAATTGTTTTTACAGGTTCACCACGTGAAGATAAAATACGAAAATCTTTGGAAATGATGAAATTGGCTCGAAGATTGTTGCCGGGGTCTTATACTTATTATGATGAAAAAGGAGATAAAATAAAAATAAATTCTCCTTTTTATGTTAATACTAAAGGTAGTTGGCGTGTAGGGGAAGCAATTGTTAGAGGGTGGAAAGAAAAGGGACAGTCTGCTTCTGATGATGAAGGTTCTGGTACGTCTATGGAATTTAAGTCAATGAGAAGTCACGATGTTGCTACAGGAGATAGATATTATTTAGTATTAGTGGAAGAAGTCGGTCTCTTGAAATTTTTAAGGGATTTTTATTCTTCTGTTGATGACAGTATGAGAGTTGGAGATAAGATAGGTAAATTGTGGATGATTGGAACAGGGGGAGATATTGAAGCAGTACAAGATACTAAGCATTTATTTCAAAATCCTGAAGCATTTGATATTTTTTCAATTCATAATTATTGGAATCCAACGAGTAAAATTAAAAAAATAGGTTTGTTTATTCCATTGCAATATCAAAATGATGCTTATAAAGATGAAAATGGTAATACTGATTTAGAAATGGCTCATAAAGCAGCGTTAAGATTGGCAGAGAAAAAATATAAGGGAGGAATAAGTGAATATAAGAAATTTTTGCAAAATAATCCCTTTATACCTAAACATATATTTTATTCCAATACTTACTCTGTCCTTCCTTCTGAAGAAGCATCTAACAGAGTAGCCGAATTGGAATCTGGCGAATGGAGTAAAAAAGCTCGGATAGGTTGGTTTAAAGACGACCTTAAAGCAGAATATGGAGTTAGGTTTATTGAAGACCCTGATAATTATATTCCGATTAACAGCTATTTAAATAAAGACCCTGAAAAAATGGATAAAGACGAACAAAGGGGGGCTATAGTTATTTATGAGATGCCAATACATCCTATAAGTAAGGGTCTTTATAAAATCGTTATTGATACTGTGGCTAAAGCGGGTACAGGAACTTCTTTTAATTCTGTTATTGTATATAAAGGATATGACGCTAAAGGGGGAATGCAAAATACTATTGTCGCTGAATGGCTTGGTAGAATTGTAGATGGAAGATTAGAGGATACTTATAATATATTCATTCAATTTCATAAATTTTTTCAAGCAAAATTATTTCCGGAAGTAAACCTTGATGATTTTGTCAAACACGCTATTTATAAATTGAAAATGTACAATATATTTCAAAGGCAAGCGTACCTTGTAGAGAAAAGTATATTTTCAAAATATAGTAAAAATCAATATGGGGTTGGATACAGAATGAGAGGAAGAAAAGACCAACTGAAAGGCACTACTGATTTATGGCAAAAAGATTGGTTACTTGAAGAAGTTGAACAGCCTGATGAAAACGCTCCTCCTATTAGAGTTATTGATACAATTTATAGCATTAGATACTTAAATGAAATTGCTAATTATACCGAAGACGGCAACTTTGACCATATATCAAGTGCAAGAGGACTTATGATATGGCTGCAACAAGAACTTATGCAAACAGGAAATAAAGATGTCGAAGCTCCTATTGATGATGATGAAGATAATGAAGAATACGAATATTTTGAAGTTGAAAATACTTCTCCCGGAATTTTTAATTATTAATTTTTTTTTAATAATTGAAAAGGGATTGTTTCGCAACAATCCCTTCAATTAAAAAACATATTATGAAACTAAACTTCTTTTTCAATTAACAAAATAACCTCTTCCATTGTTTCTAAAATTTCTTTTAATTTAACAATTTTATCTTTTGCTTTTAAACCATTAAAAGAACATTGCCAACTATCTGACCTATTGTTGAAATTGGTTTCGGCATTTATTATCTTTTGTTCAATTCTGTCAATTAATAATTTCTGTCTCCTGATTGTTGTTTGCATTGTGTTTTTGTTTTGCGTTTTCTATTAAATTATTATAGTCTTTTAAAAATTTTTGGTGCTTGTTTATTTCTTTAGTGAAACATAGTTTCCTTTGCAAAAAATTAAGAAATTGACATATTTTTTCCATTTTCAAATTTTAAAAAAGCAGGAGCAAAATTAACCAATTTGAGCAAAATCGCTCACTCCTGCTTATATTCTTTTTTAGAATTTTTGCGAAAAA
>CAZWVR010000160.1:0-3598 GCA_964637235.1 uncultured Bacteroidales bacterium
ATTTAAGACGGCTTTACCGAATGAGCCGGTGCCGCCGGTGATAAGGAGGGTTTTACTTTTCATAATATAATAAACTTGTTCTTCTTTTAGTTGATTGATTGTATAATAATGTGTAAAATACAATCGACATATATAGAGGTTTTGTTTCTGTAGGATTTGAAAAAAACACCATACTCATTGCTAACATAAATAAAATTAAAATAATATTATTACTGCCTAATGATTTATAAAATTTATATAAAAAAAAAGGAAATAATATCAAACCCAAAAACCCCCATTTATATAAAATACCTGCAAAGGTATTAGGCCCTCGATATATAACGCCATATTTGTCTTTTAAATATTTGCTTTCAAGCGCACCGTTTCCTAGAGGCCATGCAAATGCTTGTTCTAAATTATATTTCATTACACCAAATCTATTTACTCTTTCGATACCTGTAAAATGTGTGTTATGATAATCAATTGTTTCGTAATATTGATTAATTTTACCTGAAATAAAATCCAACTGATATATTTTCCAACTTCCAATCAAAACTATCGGAATTAGGATTAAGTATAATAAATATAATCGCTTACCAATATATATTGTATATGCCATAACAATCAGAAGTAAAGCTAATATTCCTGAAGTCGAAAAAGTCGTTATTAGTGCAATAGTAAAAACAATATTTTTCTGATCAAATTTAAACTTATTTCTATTCATATTATAAGCTAACGAAAAAATTAGCATCAACGAATAGCCTCCAGGTTCCCACATAAAACCTGAATTACGATATAACCACCGTAAAGGAACTCCCATAAAAGCCCATGCATTATGCATATATATATATATATACCACCCGTTGCGTCCTTTCTGCTCATCTAATGTTATAAAATTAAGAATTGGAGCAAAACCATCGTATAATCCCTTGAACATTGCGTCAATAGGATATAAAACTAATGAAATAATAGCTAAATAATAAATATATGTTACCAACTTATCAAAGAATCTATTTCCAATAACTTTAACCATAAAATAAGGAAAAAATATTCGAATGGAAACACCAATGAGCGTTTCTACTTTAAAGTTTTCAGTATTATTAACCATATATGAAAAAAGGTTTATAATACTCCATATAAACAATATAACAAAAAAATATTTATCAAACTTTTGTTTTCTATAAAAAAAGAATAATATTGTAACAACAAAAAATACCACGACAATTGCATCATTTGATGTAATTGTTGAAGCAGAAGCCATTAACAAAATAAATATTGTAAGAACAATATTATCTATATTTATTTTTTCAAATATTTTCATCAGATGATTTAAATAAACAAAATATTTAAAATCTCAATTAATTCCCTTGTCATCTCCTTTTCAATTGCAAATACTATATAAGTGTTTGATATTTACAAAAAATAATATTTCTTAATCCATATTGTTTTTAATTCTTCAAACAAGACATGAATTATAAATTTGCAATAATTCTTTAGCTATTTTATGCCTATCATGTCTTTGCAATGCTTCTTGTCTAGCTTTTTTTCCATATTCCTGAGCAAGACTGAAATTTTCAATCATTTCTATTATAGCTCCACTCAATACATAAGGATCACCATCTTGAACTAATATTCCATTATGTCTATCTAATAATAGACTTCCCGTACCACCAGCATTAGTAGCAATGCAAGGCATCCCCAATATCATTGCCTCACAGAGATTATTAGGACTATTTTCAATATGTGATGGCATAATATAAAAATGAGAATCTAACAACACTCTAATTAATCTTTTTTCCTCAATCATTCCTAAAAATTTGATGTTTTTTGAAATTTTCAATCTTACACTTTTTTCTGCAATTCTAACTAAGTTATCATTTTCTAGTAAACCAGCAATATTCCATTCATAATCCAATCCGTATTCATCAAGCAGATTAGCTGTGTACAAAATAGTCTCTATCCCTTTGTACAATGAAGGTCCATTAGTAGTATATATCTTAACTGTATCATTTAAATTTAACTTATAATTCCATTTATTTGTGTAAAATCCATCTCTTAATATCTCGTCATTATGGTAATAAGTTGAGTTCTTTGCTAAAATCCTCGTAATTCTATAATCCCAATTGGTTCTTCCTATTATATTTTTTGTATTTGATAAAATTTTCCTTTCAATCAAAGCTTTTGCCTCAAATTTTTTATATGAATTATACGGAGTAGTAAAAAATATTCTGTTCATTATCTTTGAATACCTTTTAACATCTCTTTTTGAAATACCACTAAAAAACTTGTATGAATAGACATTTAAATTACCTTGTATGGAAACGACTACTGGAATATTTATAACTTCCTGTATTAACCCAAAAGGCAGTTCTGTACCGTGAATATGTATAATTTCAGGTTTGAAATTTTCTATTATTCTTAAATATTCACGAATTTCTTCTTCTATATCCGTGAAATTAAAAATCCTATTAAATAACCTTTTTATTTTAGTATTGTTTTTATTATATATTGGAAAATATCTTGTATTGTTATATACAAATGGTTGTATTTTTTTTCTAAAATAAAAAGCTATACCAAGTTCAATATCTACATTCTTTTTTATTTCTTTTTCCAAAGACTTAATCCATCCGCCTCCAACAGGTATTTTTGATAATTTTTCCTCCGCCAAAGAAGGTGTATTTGCAAACCATAAAACCTTCATAACAATTTATTTTTTACTTTATCCATATCCCTTTCGCATTATTATTTATAATTTTAATCACTTGAACAGGCTCTTGAATCAATGAGACTAATTGAATCAACAACATCGAATAAACAATACCAACTGCACCGAAATATTTCCCTAAAAAAAATGCCATTGGAAAGAAAACAATTAGCTTGATAGTTATTAAATAGATGCCCAATTTCAGTTTACCAAAACCATTGATAAATGTGGAAAACGGCGCTATAATAACTTGCTGTATCAAGTACAAGGTAATAGCCAAACTTAATGGAACAGGAATTGTTAATTTGTCTCCAATCCAATACTTAAATACCAACGGACTAATGAAAAAAGCTATTATTAACCCAAAAGCCATAATAATTGAAATAATATTTAGTTTTCTAATGCTTTTTTTTAGCCATACAAAATCTTTTCGAGCATAGGCGTCAGTAACAGCTGACCAAAATGGTGTTAATACAATTCCAAAAATCATATTAATAATAAATAAATATTTATACGCAACATTATATGCAGCAACACTTTCCTGGTTTGAAAAATGAGCAATTAAGAAATTCGTTGTTGAAAAAAAAACAATTGCAGCAATCTGAACATAAAAAAACTTAAATCCCAAACCCAATAAATCTTTTGATTTGGAAATGTCCACATATTTCAAGGAAGGTGCATACTTGCGGTAGTCTTTTAAAAAGAAAACAAAAGTAGCAATTACTAAAACCAAAACCGGTACAATGCTTAATACTGCTGCAAGATTTATTAACGAGCCTTCCGTTGTTTTGGTTAGTATATAAATTATGATTAATGCCAAAAGATTTCCCAAAGGTCCAAAGGAATTATTTACAGCAGGACGTTGGTCGGCCATTAAAATAGTGCCTATAAGCTTAAAGAAAAAGCGAAGAATAA
>CAZWVR010000161.1:0-3591 GCA_964637235.1 uncultured Bacteroidales bacterium
TAATGTGCTTCAATCCCTCATTTCGAGCAGAAGATAAACCCCCATTCTCTTTATATACATATTTAATATTATTAGGATAATACTCTTGCCACTTTTTTATAATCTCTGCAGAGCCATCAGTAGAACCATTGTCTGCAATTATTACAGCATAATCTTGTGAACTCTGCTGAGTAGTTTCTATAACACGAGGTAAAAATTTTTGCAAGAAATGCTTTCCATTCCAATTAAGAATTACTACTGCTACTTTGGTCATTATTAGGATTTTTATTTATTGGTTTTAATTTAGGAGTACTCCATTGAATTATTTTCTCTTTGTGTTTATAAATGAATATCAAGCCGATAATGCCGGTTATAATCATTATAATTGATATAATTTGTGCCTGAGTAAGATAGGTGCCTAAGATATGAAATTTAGTATTATGTCTTATAAATTCAATAAAAAAGCGCTCTATCCCAGCTAAAATTAAATACAAAGAAAATAATATTCCCGGATATTTTACTCTTTTTCTTATAGCCCATAAAACAAGAAATACTAAAAACATCAAAGACATCTCGTAAAGAGGTGTAGGATAAACAGGTTGGACAAGTTTGACATGTAATACATTATGTGGATAATCATAAGCCCAAAGCCAATCTGGCAGAAAAGAAAGCCAATGAGGCTTCGGAGAAGGATTTGGAATTCCCCAACAACCATCACCGGAAACTTGACAACCAATACGACCTATTGCATAAGCCAAAGGTAAAGCCAAAGCTGCCACATCAGTCATCTGCATAATATTGATATTGTACTTTTTCAAATACCAAATTACAGCAACTGAACCAAAAATCAAGCCCCCTAAAAAAGCTAAACCGCTAAAAGAAAAAAACATATCCCTAAAAATAGGCCAAGCTTCCTTAAAATTTGTAAACAATTCAAAAGTTCTATAATCTTTATAATTAGACAGTGAATCAAAAACCTTTGCTCCGATTAACCCTGCAACACCTGCTACAATTATAATATTTCCAAGTAGTTCATGCGGCATTACTTTTTTATACTCAATTTTAGGTTTAGGCAATTTACTTTTGTCTTTTTTCCACCAATAATAAGCAGTGTAAAGGGCAGAAATAATAAAAGAAAGAACACCATAAGCCCCTTGCCATGATAAAATATAATCCTCCGGATTAGCCACAAATTTATCATATTCAACAAAAATGCCGAATATTTTATACATTAAAAACCATATCAAAAGTAGATTTACAAGCAATTCCCATACAGAAGCTGGTTTACCTACAACCTGTTTGATATAAACTTCTATAAATTTACCCTCGCGTTCTTTACGCTTCATTTCGTAGTATGCAACTAACCATGCTCCTATAAATGCCAAAGCCATCATCAAACCATAGCTCTGAATAGGTAAACGCACATTTATATTAAAAACATCTTTAAGGAAATCGCTTAATGTTGGATACATAAAAAATTATTTTATTTATTAAAAAGCAAGAAATTTATATAATCTTTATAATCCTCCATAGCATCGGCAATAATTTCTTTGGCTTCCTTTGCGTCATATATATGTGTTATTTCGCAACGGGTATTTGACCCCGGCATATCTTTATAGGTCAAAAAATAATGTTTCAACCTATCTACAACAGGTTTCGGAATTTGGGAAATATCCTCATAAGAACCATAAAATGCGTCATTTTCGAGGACTGCCACTATTTTATCGTCTGCCTGAGTTCCATCAATCATACGAAAACCGCCTATTGGTATTGCACGCACTAAAATATTACCACTGCTTATTACTTTTTCGGTCAAAACGCAAATATCCAATGGATCTCCATCACCATGAATTTTAGGATTTTTCAGTATCTTTGCAGAACGCTCTCCTACCCTTTTTCCGCAATAAGTTTGAGGAATAAAACCATATAAAGCCGGTAATATGCTTGAATATTTCTGTGGACGATCTATTCTCAAATAGCCACTTTCTTTATCCACTTCATATTTAACAGTATCTGTGGGCACCATTTCAATAAAACAAGTTAATTTTTTAGGAGCTTCATCTCCAATAAATACTCCATGCCAAGGGTGAGCCTTTTGTCTAAGACTAAGTAGCTTACCAAAAGGATCTTTTGTATTATCCATAATAAACATTTTTTGCAAAACTATAAAATTATATGAAACTTTCACAAGGTTTTTATTAAGAATAAAAATTATAGGGCGTTTCCCTCGCTCGCTGGTGAGGCAGCTCGCTCGGGTCGGGCTTTCCGCTTATATTCGGCTCGGCAAAGGCAATGGCTACTTGGCGTGCGTAGGGCTTCGCTCCATCGCTCAGCCTCCGCCGCCTAAGTATCCATAAGCCTTTGCCTTCGCCTCATACCGCTCCAATCCCTAACGCACTCCCCTATACCGCCCCTAATAAACAAAAAACGTAAACTTTTAAAATAACAACACAAATTTAATTTAGCTCAAACGGCAAAATTCTATAAAAACTTGCCTCCGAAGGTGTTATTTTAACCTGTATAGGTATAATTTCTACTCCTCTATTATAAGCTTCTTTCAATAAAGCTGAATATACAGGATCTATTTCCTCAGCAGGAGAAAAAATCTCTGTATCTGTTCTCTGAACAATATAAAGCATTATGGCACGGTAGCCCTCTTCTATGGCTTTTATCAATGTTTGTAAATGCTTCTGACCGCGTAAAGTCTTAGCATCCGGGAATTTAGCATATCTCCCCTCCTTTAAAGTCACATTTTTAACTTCTATAAAAACCTTTTCATTTGCATTTTCTGCATATAAATCTAAACGACTATTATAAAACTTCATCTCCCGCCTAAGAACATTATAACGAGGCAAAAGCTCTATTAAGCCATCTCGCACAAATTCATAAGCTAAAATATTTGCATTATTTGTATTTACACCTACCCATGTTCCATTTATTTGTATCATCTCCCACGTGTATTTTGTCTTACGCTTCGGATTAGAGCTTTTAGAAAGCATAACAGGAGCTCCTTCCTTTATTGCACTTTTAAGCGAACCACTATTAGTACAATGTGCTGTAATAACTTGCCCGTCCATAAGACGAACATCCACCAAAAACCTTTTATATCGCTTGATAAAAATTCCCTCAACTAAATCCTGAAATACCATAAAAGAATTTTTTAATTATTCTTCTGACTTACGAGTTAACGATACCATTATATAATGAGGCTTTGATAAATATTTTTTTGCTGCATTTGATAAGCTTTCTATCGTCATCTTGTCTGTAATAGATTGCACTTGCGATATATCTGTAATAATTGGAGCATTTAATGTCTCTTTTAATTCCAAAACTCCCTGCCAATAAGAGTTCCTCCGCAAATTAACTTCATACTCTTTCAATAATTTTTGCTTTGTCTTAATCAAATCGGAATTAGTGATACTATCGGCTAAACTTTTAGCTATATTAAGAACTTCATTTTTTACATAATTAAGAGTATCAGGAGCACAGCTAAAAAATATGTATATGGAATATCTATTACCCTCTGAATAAGAAAACCTGGGAGAAGCACTTATACTATATGTAAGAGCCTCTTTCTCACGTATTTGTTTCAGTAATTTATCTGTAAAAATC
>CAZWVR010000162.1:0-3579 GCA_964637235.1 uncultured Bacteroidales bacterium
TCGTTGGTTAGAAGTGCCAATTGGTCCAGTTGTTGTTTTGACTGGTGTGGCTATATTTTTATTGACAATGATTTTTAAAAGTAGGGCTTGAGTTTTTATTTTTATATAAACAAAAATTAGAATAGAGGGAGTAGAGGCAAAAAGGTAGAGGCAAGGCCTCTACCTTTTTTGGTGTGGGGAGGTAAGTGTCTAATTTAACTTGAAAAAAGTAGTGGATGGTGGTATAATCTAAATATATATAATACAGGCAAACATAATCAAACTAATAATTAAAATAAAATCATGAAGCAAGCAACGTCAAATTTAAAAAACAACGGTAGTTCGGTGGTAGCTATAGTTGGTATTATCTCAGCCACCTTAATAGTGTTAGTATTAATAGGGATTTATTTTTTTGTGGGGAGACAAAATGCTGATGTAAAAAGTGATAAAGTGGAGGATAATAAGGCTTACTTAGGACAACAAATAGTAGATAACAATCAGACGACAGCAAATAGTAATAATGTAGAACACAATATTATAGTTGATGATGATATAAATAATCAAAATTGGCATAATAAAAATAGTTTGGAGACGTCTGAATTTCAAGATAGAAATTTTGGAATTAAATTTAAATATCCGAAACGATATATAATTACAAAAAATAAAGATAGCGAGATTTATATTTTTAAAAGTGAGCTTGATAAAAAACGAAATAACCCACAGTATAGTATTTCTAAAATGAAAAAAATATCAAAATACATAACATCAGGTAACTATGAATCTATCAATGGGAAAAAGTACATTAAATTTATTGGAGAAGGCAACTACTCTTATATTGCCAAAAGAAAAGATGCATATTATATGTTTGCTTCAGCTGGACAACCTATTCCAGAATCAAGTGATTTTAAGGTGTTAAAAAATATTATTAGTTCTGTCGATTTTTTAAATTAACAACAGCTAAACAACGAAATACAGTTACAATTGGCTCAAGGAATTGAGCGGGACAAAAAAGAGTGTGGAGGAAGTGGCAGAATTATTTTTGACGCATAGTTTTGAGGTGGAAGGGATTGAGGATCTAGCGAAACTAGGAAATTATAGATATTAAAATAAGTAAGTACAATATAAATAAACATAATCAAATTTAAATAATAATTAAAATAAAATCATGAAGCAAGCAATGTCAAATTTAAAAAACAACGGTAGTTCGGTGGTAGCTATAGTTGGTATTATCTCAGCCACCTTAATAGTGTTGGCATTAATAGGGATTTATTTTTTTGTGTGGAGGCAAAATACCGATGTAAAAAGTGATAAAGTGGAAGATAATAAGGTGAATTTAGGGCAACAAAACAATAAGAATGTATCGTTGAATGATATTGTAGAAGATGAAAATAATAATTTAAGTAGGGAACAACTGGAGAATACATCTATGGAAAATTCTTTGTCAAATAAACACAGTAATAGTTCATTAAAAAATAGTATACAGAATGACGTTATGAATGATATCGTATATGTAGATCAACAGTATGGTTTTAAATTGTATATGCCGCAAAAATGGTATGATTACAAGACAATAAAAGGAAGCAAGGGAAAGCAAAAGGATATTATTAGAATTCTTTTGCCATCTAGTGTTAATGGTCCAGGAGCTGATTTGATTAATGGGCAGCGTTATTGGGAAGCTATGAGAATTTTAATTTGGGAACCAAGTGTTTGGTTAAAGGAATATAAAGCTAACAAATGTGATGTTCAACAGACGCCACTTTGCCCAACCCCTGTTTATTTGAAAGGTTCAAAATATTATTATAGTTATGCGTTCCCACAAGGCGGTCCGCTTGGAGATGATTCTTTTTTGAAAAAGATTGATATGTTCTCTATAGAAAATATAAAGAAATATTCAAGTCAAGATGATTTATTTGAACATTATTTTAAATTGCAATTAATTGACAATTAGGGTACTCTGTTCTTTGCGGTAAGAAAGGTAGAGGCCTTGCCTCTGCCTTTTATAATACAGAGGGAAATATTTAATTTGACTTGAAAAAAGTGGTGGATAATGGTATTGTATAAATAAGAATTGCTAAAATTATGCATAAAGATGGTGATTTTCGTTAGTTGATTAGAAGTTGGTTAGAGATAATTTTAATAAAAATTTATTAATAGATTAAAACAATGAAATACAGTTACAATTGGCTCAAGGAGTTGAGCGGGACAGAGAAGATCGTGGAGGAAGTGGCGGAGCTATTTTTGACGCATAGTTTTGAGGTAGAAATGATGGAATATTTTAGATAATTTTATACTTGACAGGTATAAAATTATCTGATATTATCATAGATGCTAATATAAAAAATATCAAAATGCTTTATCAAAGAGATGTATTGTCAAAAATTAAGAAAGTGATAAATAGAGAAGAATTTATTATTTTGATGGGAGCTCGTCAAGTTGGCAAGACTTCACTTTTGATATTGTTGAAGGAATTTTTAGATAAAAATAAAAAAGATAGTTATTATTTTAATTTGGAAAATAGAGAATATCTAAAATTATTAAATAAACATCCTTATAATATTTTTGAATTATTACCGAAGTCTAGAACAAAACAGTTTGTCTTTATTGATGAAATTCAATATCTTGATGATCCAACGAATTTTTTGAAACTGTTATATGATGAAAAAAGAAATGATATTAAAATTATCGCTTCGGGTTCATCTTCGTTTTATATAGATAATAAATTTAAAGATAGTTTGGTTGGAAGAAAATTTTTGTTTGAGATTTACCCTTTAAATTTTTATGAATATATTAGATTCAATAATCAAGAGAAGTTATTAAAATTGAAAAATAAAAAGTTAACCGTTTGGGAAAAAAAGAAAATTTTATCTTTGTGGAATAATTATTTGCTTTATGGAGCTTATCCTAAAATAGCTTTAACGGCTGAGGAAGATATTAAAAAAATATTGCTAGAAGAAATAGGTACGGCATATATCAAAAAAGATATTGAAGATGCAGGAATAAAAAATATTGATAAATATTTTGCTATTTTAAAAATTTTAGCTAGCCAATCTGGGCGATTGCTTAACACCAAAGAATTAGCAAATATTTTAGGAATTGCGCACAAAACAGTCGAAGGATATTTGTATGTGATGAAAAAATCTTATCAAATTAGTTTGATAAAACCTTTTTATAAAAATATGCGTAAAGAGCTTACTAAAATGCCAAAAGTATATTTGAATGATTTGGGGCTAAGAAACTTTTTTTTGAATAACTATGGTATAATAGACAAGCGAGAAGATAAGGGTGGGTATTTAGAAAATATAGTTTTTAGGGAATTTTTATTGCAGTCGGATAGCGTGGAGAAAATAAAATTTTGGCGAACACAAGACAAGCAAGAAATTGATTTTATTTTTAATAATTCTGCTTTTGAGGTAAAATTTAATAAGGAGAAGTTTAATTATCAAAAATATAATAAATTTACAAATTTTTATCCAGAGATTAAATTAGCTTGTTTAAGCTATACAGATATTTTAAGATATTTTTATAAATATAAAATTTAGAAATTTATGAAATACAGTTACAATTGGCTCAAGGGATTGAGCGGGACAAAAAAGAGTGTAG
>CAZWVR010000163.1:0-3577 GCA_964637235.1 uncultured Bacteroidales bacterium
GGGTCTTACGTGCCTGCGATATAAACTCCTGCACCGACGGTATGGTGAAAAGAAATAAGTATCTCATAATTGTTTTAATTTATTTATATCAAATTTCTGTTGATTAGTCTTTATTTGTAAAATAACCTTAAAATCTTTTTTGAATTTTTGTTTTTCTCTTTGAATTTTTGTTTGCTTTGGAATAGCTGTAGCAATAATAAACGCATAATTATCATCAGACATATCAATATTTATGATGTTAGGTCTAACGTCTTTTATAGAAGCTTTTATTTGCTCTATAGCATGTTTAATGTTTTGCCCTTTCAATTCTATATAAAAGTGATTATTTTTCTCATCATCTATCAATATATAATCGGTAATTAATCCTTTCCAATTTTCTATTTCTTTAAATTTGTCTAAATCAATTTGAAGAAAAATTTTCCGTTCATTATTTATTCCTATAAATTTTACTTTTTTATTTCTCTTACTTTTTAAAATAATCCTTTTGTCACTTTTTTCGCTACAACAATTTTTATATTTACTGTTAATTTTTGAACTATTACACATATAAATAAAATTTATTTATTCATATTTTCTAATTCTTGTAATAACTTATCGAATTCGTCTAAAATATCATCTGTAACTTTATCAAAATCATCTACTATAATTAATTTCTCTTCATTGTCTTTTAGTGAAGTTCCTGTATTCAATGAAAAAACTTCTAATTTGTTAAAATTAAAATAATTCATTTTTTCCAACATAGAGAGTTTGATCAAATTATTTAAACTTAGAAATACAAAAGCGCTATGTGTTGTTATAACAAATTGAACACTTGGAAACAGTTCTATTAGCTTAGGTAAAATTGTCCTTTGCCATTTGGGATGTAGATGCAGATCTACCTCATCAATCAAAATAATTGCTTTTTGGTCTTTCAAGTGTAATTTATTAATATCATGTTCTTGAGTGGCAAAATACATACGAGTGACTATATCGGCGACAATAGAAAAGATATTTTTTTCACCGGCAGATAATTCACTATAGTTAAGTAAACTAATATTCTCTCTGTCTTGCTTTATTATAACAAACTCAATATCACCACTAATAGAAGTTAATTCTAAAACATCGCCATTTAAAAATTTTATTTCAGCCTTTTCATTTTTACTTTTTAATTGATTTATTAAAATTTCATTTTGTTTCTCGTCTTCTATTATATGCGTTATTAAACTTAATTGTTCATAAAAATAAAAATTATTATTTATTCTTAATCCTACGGCATATCTAACTCTCTCATCTTCTGTATTTAAAATATTGGTTAAAGTAGAGGACAAGATTTTGAAATATGCTTTGATTACCTCTTTGGGAAAACTTAGGTTATTTTTCAACCAGTTTTCTATATCTCTAACATTATATCTATTAGATGATAAAGCTTTATAATATGTATAAGTTTCTTTCTCACCTGGATTTTCTTTGAATAATTTTTCTTTATCTATCTTATTGCCAAAAAACATAAACGGATATTTCACTTGCATACTATCAAAATATTCTTTCAAAATCTTCTTCGTTTTTTCTTGATTTTCTATTTCTAAAGGAGTATCACCAAATTTTATATACACTTTTTCAAATTTGACTTCTTTGGTTGTATTTAATTTTTCTGATTTTTTTGATTCTCCTAATTTTTGAAATACTTTTATTTCTGACTCTAATAATGCGTTTTTCTCTTCGGTATTATAAAAGTTATACTCTTTTAAAACATCCTCTGCCTCTTCATTTAATTCTAAATCACATATTAATGAAAAATTTCCTTCCAAATAGCCATCAAGTTTTCCGTGAGTAATAAACTTTTTCAAATTATCTTCTTGCAATTCTTTTTCTTTACCAAATAATTCTACTGCCACGTTATCCAACAAAATAGCAAGTGCCTCTAATATGGTTGTTTTCCCATAACCATTGTCCCCTATAAAAATCGTAATATCTTGAATATCTTTATACTCTGCATCTGTAATACCTTTAAAATTTCTAATTTTTAAACTATTAAGTTTTATTTTTAAATTCTTAAATTCAATAAAATTCAAAACTTCAACTAAATCCTTCTTTTCTTCTTTAATAGTTATTTCTTTTTCCGGCTTTTCTATGAGTCTCCTTTGTGGAATGAATAAAAAAAAACTTTCAATAAATTTATCTTGTATCTGAATATTAACATATTTACGAAATTTAGGTGGTGGAAATGTGGCTAAACGTGTAATAAATATTAAGTTTTCAGGATACGGTTTGGCTATGACTGGTGAAGCAAATCTAAATCCCCTTGCATTACCCAAAACATAAGACGCACCTTTTTCTTGCCTAATATAATGAGCGGCTTTGTTTATTCTATAAACAAGCTCTTGCATATCCTTTATATCCGTCTTAGCAATACTAACTTCTTCTAAATATGGATATTCGTTATTGACAAGTTTTGCTAATTTTATTTTTTTCTCTGAAACTGTATATTTAAGAAAAGGATTTATATCTTTAATCAACTTCAAAATTCCATCTAACGAATCTTCTGGCAGACTGAAATCAATGCCTTCTGTTTGCACTCTGTTTATCTTAAAAGCTCCCATTCCTCTGCGGGAACGTTTGCCAAGTCCATCGAGAAACGAAAGCAAAACAAACAGATTGGCAATATTTTTAAACTGGTTTTTTGGTAATGTGCGATTTACCAGACGGACAGAAAAGGTTGAACCTGGCAAAAAAGCCGTTGCAGTAAAATGCTTATGTGGCACTAAACGCTCCTCGCCCAAATTTTCAGGTTGGGATAGTATTTCTATATAAAATCCACTCTGTTTTTCTGTATTGCCGAAAATTTCACCTTCCCGTGCTTTCAAATCAAGGATAGAACGATGTCCATTCAGCGCCCTCCACCAAAATCGCAAAGCTCCTTTTATGCTTGGGGGTCGGAGTTCGGGAGTGCGTCCGTCGGCTCCGGCAAGGAACATCGGAGTTATGACCTCGCAGTAGAATGTTATTGATTTCATTGAATCCGTTTTTTTGCAAATTTATAAAAATTTGAAATATTTTTCTCACATTGCAGCAATGCTGCCAAATAAATTATTTGCCTTTTATTATCGTTCATTTTTCTGTTTTTTTCTGATTTCCATTACCACACCGAACCCGCGGCTAGCTCCTTTACCCAGTCCGATATGATTCGGCAAAAAAACATTGCTGTAAAATCTGGCCGATATTGCCGTCAGCAGCAGCGGTTTCCCCCTGACCAGTTTATAGTATTCCGGTTTTTCTTTGAAGATATCCGCTATTTCAACTTGTATCGGTTTGTTCACTTGCCAACCGATTCCGGATGCCAACGATAAGATATCGCCCACCAAAATACGGGACAAAAAGGCTTTCTTTTCCGCATCGGATGATATAGTCTCATACTTTTTGTAATTCTCTTCATTCAGTGCCAACCAGTTATAAATCTTGTATTCAAAAGTACGGTCCCACACATTCATGGTATAAGTATTGACCGCCAAACGCTGGATTTTCAGAGGTTCTTTTCGCGTACCTACCGTGACAGTACCATCTGTTCGTTCAAACAACAAAGGGATTTCGTCCACCCCCT
>CAZWVR010000164.1:0-3530 GCA_964637235.1 uncultured Bacteroidales bacterium
AAAATACCTGAGTGGTATATAGAAGACGTCGCAGAGAGGTTGTTTTTTTATAGAAAAATAAATAACGCTAAAAACCAAAAACAGATAGATGATCTCTTAGAGGAATTGAAAGATAGATTTGGGCAACCTCCACAAGAAGTTTTGCAGCTATTGCAAATTGTTAATTTACGCAAGTTAGCTATTGATTTGGGTATAGAAAAAATAATTCTAAAAGCCGGAAAAATGATTGCCTATTTTGTATCAGAAGCAGATTCTCCTTTCTATGATAGCTCTTTATTCAAAGATAAAATACTAAAATACATAAGCTTACAAAAGCAGATTCTTTTAAAATATCGGGATCAGAAGGTTTATCTTTTGGTTGAAAATGTTAATTCTGTTCATAAAGCAATTTCTTTATTAAAAAATATGCATAAAGCAGTGTTTAATGTAGATGATGATTAAGTGTTGATAAAATTTGACGAAAAAATTGCAAATAAATTTGTTTTTGATAATTTTATCACTCAAATAAAAAAAATTGTTATGAAAGCAATTGTAATTGATGATGATAAACTAATCCATACGCTTTTAAAGAAATACGCTGAAAAGTCTAAATTAGTTGATATCGTTGGTTTTTACGAGAGCGCAACCGACGCAATGAAGGAAAATATTATTCAAAATGTTGATTTAATATTTCTGGATATTGAAATGCCAGATTTGTCTGGAATTGAATTTTTGGAGAGTTTTAAGAACCCACCACCTGTAATAATAATTTCAGCAAAGGAAAAATATGCTGTTAAAGCATTTGATTTAGATGTTATTGATTATTTATTAAAACCGATTGAGTATCAAAGATTTATAAAGGCTATAAATAGGTTTAAAGAACGACAATCTAAGGTGGAATATAAAGAAGATGGGATTTTTATAAAAGAAAGTAGCACAGTTCTTTTGCATTTGAAATATGAAGATATATTGTGGATTGAAGCTCTTGAAAATTATGTCATTATAAATACTAATGAAGGCAAACATACCATACATTTTACGATGAAAGCCTTAGAACATCAATTGCCATCAGAGATTTTTTCCAGAATACACAGGTCATATATAGTAAATATCAAAAAAATCAATTCCATAGAGGATAATTACGTAGTTATCAAATACAAAGGGAAAGTAAAATCTTTACCAATAGCAAAAACTTACCGTGATGCTCTTATGAGTAAACTAAATATCATTTCAAAATAAATAACAATGAAACGAGACACAGAAGTTTTTAACATTATTCGTAAGGAATATGAACGCCAAAAAAATGGCATAGAACTTATTGCTTCCGAAAATTTTGTAAGTAAGCAGGTTCTGGAAGCTATGGGCTCTGTTATGACTAACAAATATGCCGAAGGATATCCGGGGAAGCGATATTATGGAGGTTGTCAATATGTTGATATGACAGAACAACTTGCAATTGATAGATTAAAGAAGCTTTTTGGAGTAGAATATGCGAATGTACAACCTCATTCAGGGGCTTCTGCAAATGCAGCAGTTATGATGGCTATTTTAAAGCCGGGAGACAAATTCTTAGGTTTGGATTTAGCTCATGGAGGGCATCTTACACATGGTTCTCCTGTTAATTATTCGGGAATGCTCTATGAACCAATACCTTATCATGTAAAAGATGACGGATACGTAGATTACGATGAAATGGAAAAGCTCGCTTTGGAACACAAGCCTAAGCTTATTCTTGGAGGTGCTTCTGCATATTCCCGTGATTGGGATTACGAAAGAATGAGATACATTGCCGATAAAATAGGCGCTATACTTTGGTTCGATATTGCTCACCCTGCGGGTCTTATAGCAAAAGGACTTCTGAAAAGCCCATTCCCTTATGCTCATATAGTAACTTCAACTACGCATAAAACTCTTAGAGGTCCTCGGGGAGGTATCATTATGATACACAAAGATTATGATAATCCTATGGGTATAAAAACTCCCAAAGGCGCTATAAAAAAGATGAGTAAAGTTATTGATTCCGCTGTATTCCCCGGTTTCCAAGGAGGTCCTCTGGAACATATTATTGCTGCAAAAGCCGTAGCTTTCGGAGAAGCTCTTACTGATGAATTTAAAGAGTATCAAATTCAAGTGCAGAAAAATGCTAAGGTAATGGCTGAGGAGTTTATGAATCTTGGTTATAAAGTTGTTTCAAATGGTACTGATAATCATCTGCTTTTGATAGATTTAAGACAGAATTTCCCAGATTTAACTGGTAAAGAAGTTGAATTAGCTTTACAACAAGCTGATATTACTGTTAATAAAAATATGGTACCTAATGACCATCGTTCTCCTTTTAAAACTTCCGGAATTAGACTCGGAACTCCTGCTATAACTACACGCGGTGTTAAAGAAGATGAAATAAAGATTATCGTTAAGCTGATTGATACAGTAATTAGAAACATAAATGACCAGAAAAAAATTGAACAGGTAAAACATCAAGCTAATGAGTTGATGAAAAATTTCCCATTAACAGCTCATTTTGAAGGTTTATAATTGATTTATAATGTATTTGGCTGCCTGAAATTACCTTTGGAATTTGATATTCTTTGTGTAATTTTGGGCAGCCTTTTTTATTTAAAATATAATTAAAATGTTTTTGGAGAACACCTCAAACGGCAGTTGCCCGCAGGGTTGGATAGAAGTAATTACAGGGTCAATGTTTTCGGGGAAAACAGAAGAACTAATACGTCGCCTCCGTAGAGCAGATATTGCTAAATTGAATGTGAAAATTTTTAAACCTGCAATTGATACAAGATATTCTGATGTAGAAATAGTTTCACACGATGCAAAGGCTATTAAATCAATCCCTGTTCAGAAAGCTTTTGATATACTTAAATATATAGATGAAAATGTAGATGTCGTAGGAATTGATGAAGCCCAATTTTTTGATAATGATTTGATAGAGGTATGCAATAAATTAGCTAATAATGGAATACGAGTTATTGTAGCAGGTTTAGATATGGATTTTATGGGAAAACCTTTTGGACCTATGCCACAATTGATGGCTATCGCTGAATATGTCACAAAAGTTCATGCAATATGTATTCGTTGTGGCGCTCTTGCCCATTATTCTCATCGTAAAACTGCTTCTAAACAGCAGGTAGAGCTTGGTGAAAAAGATAAATATGAACCTTTATGTCGTCAGTGTTATATAAAAGCTATTGAAGATGAAAAAAATATGGACTAATATTTCAACATTTTTATTTATTTTGCCTATACGAATTTATCAGATTTTTATTTCTCCTTTATTTCCACCTACTTGCCGCCATATTCCTACTTGTTCCGAGTATGCTGTGGAAGCTATAAAAATTCATGGAATTTTCTATGGAACATGGTTAGCTCTGAAACGTTTATCCAGATGTCATCCTTGGGGTACAAGTGGATATGATCCAGTGCCTCCTAAAAAAGTAAAGAAGCATAGAAAATAGCCAGCTTTTGCAACTTTATTTTTTATTTATTTGTCTGTTCTAAAAAAAATATTATCCTTGCAGTCCTAAATATACGATTAT
>CAZWVR010000165.1:0-253 GCA_964637235.1 uncultured Bacteroidales bacterium
GTTTACTTGGATTATATTATTTAAGAGAGTTGTTACTAACACACATCCATTTTTTACGGGTAATGTGCCCCCACTTAAATTGGTTCCGGCTCCTCTCACTATTAAAGGTGTGTTACTTTTTTTACAGAGCAAAATAATATCTCTTACCTGTTCATAGTTTTTGGGTATAACCACTACTGAAGGAATTTTTGGTTCCTCAGGGAAAGCGTCATAACTGTATGCCCCCAGATCTTCTGGTTTACTAAAGCAATAC
>CAZWVR010000165.1:263-3524 GCA_964637235.1 uncultured Bacteroidales bacterium
CTCCTTTTTTTGTTATAATTTTTTCGAAATCTTTAATTAAACTTTTTTTCATTTTTGTTTACCTTTATTTAATAGTTACTGAAGGTAACCATGTTATGATTTGAGGAAACAAGATACAAAGTATTAAACCAATCATCTGTAAAATAACAAACGGAATTATGCCTCTATAAATATGAGCTAAAGTCATTCCTTCAGGAGCTACTCCCCTTAAATAAAATAAAGCATATCCAAATGGCGGTGTTAAGAAAGACATTTGGAGGTTAATTGAAACAAGCATGGCAAAGAAAAGAGGATCAAACCCCAATCTATTTACTGCTATAGGTGTAAATATTGGCACACATAACAACAATATACCAAGCCAATCAACAAACATTCCCAAAATAAAGAGAATAAACATCATTAAAGCTAAAATAATCCATTTATTTGTGCTGAGCTTAAATAAAAGAGTGGTAAAGGCTTCCCCGCCTCCTATCCCCATAAATATAGATGTAAAAAAGTTAGCCCCTACAAATATCAGCATTACCATGCTTGTTATTTTTACAGTACTATAACCTGAATCTAACAGCATTCTAATGTTGACTTTTTTATTGGCAGCTGCTATCAATAAAGCACCTGCAGCCCCTAAACCAGCAGCTTCTGTAGGAGTAGCTACTCCAATAACAATACTACCTAATACAGCAAATATCAAAAATAAGGGTGGTATCATACTTTTAATAAACATTACAATTTTATCTTTTGTAGAATATTTTGCTCTTTCTTCCTCTGACAAAGCTGGTCCTGCTTCTTTGTTTATGAAATTACAATAAATAAATACATATATCAGGTATAGAGTTGATAGTAATAACCCAGGTAAAAAAGCAGCCATAAATAGCTTTCCTACAGACATATCTATTAAACCACCATAAACCACTAACATAATTGATGGAGGTATAAGTATTCCTAAAGTGCCACCAGCGGTAATTACTCCTGCCGTTAGCTCTTTTTGATAACCTCTTTTAAGCATAGCTGGGGCAGCCAAAAGTCCCATTGCAACAACACTTGCTCCTATTATTCCAGTGGTAGCAGCTAAAACTGTAGAAACTACAATTGTTGCTAATGCTAACCCTCCTCTAACTTTGCCAAATACTATATGCATTGCTTCAAATAACTCATCTGCTATACCTGACTTATCCAGAAATTGAGCCATTAGAATAAATAAAGGTATTGCAACAAGTACATAATTTGTCATTAATCCATAAGTTTTATTGGCAAATATAAATAAAGCTCCTGGTCCGTAAGCAAGAAAACCAAAAATTGCTGCTAACCCTCCAAGTGTAATACCTAATGGATATCCTAAAAAGACAGCAACCAACAGGGATATGAACATTGCTACAGATAAAAAATCACTATTCATTTTCTTCCTTCCCTTTTGAAATAAATGGATTTAATTATTTCTGAAATCGCTTGCAATGTAAATAAAATAAAAGATATAGGCATAAGGGTTTTAAAAGGATAGATTGGAGGAGCCCATGTTGATTGACTGTGTTCATGTATTTGCCAAGATTGAATAGAAAATATATAGGTGGACTTTATGGATACATATGCAAAGGGTATTAAAAATAAAATAAAACCTATTATATCCAGATACATTTGATACTTTCTTTTTAGTGATGCATAAAATACATCGATTGTGACATGCATTTTATGCTTTAAAGTATAGCCTAATCCCAATAAAAACATGGCTGAATATGACATATAGCTGGCTTCAAAGTTCCAGATGAAAGGATGATTTAATACCTTTCTGAAAAAAACTCCTATTACTACTATAAAGAAGAGGAGGTAACCAAAAAGGCTGGCTCCTCTTCCTGCCCATTCGTTTAATGTGTCTATAATTTCGATTAATGTGAATAACACAATTTTCCCTCTTTATTCGTAATGATATCCATTAATGTACATTTTGTATGGATAATCAGAAACCCCGCTTCTTAAAATTTTCCAGCTTGCATAAGTTTTTATAAAATTATCTTGTGATTCTAATACTTTGTTTAAGAATTTATGTTTAGATCTTAATCCATCAATGTATTCTTTTGTGGTTTTTCTTAATTTATTTAAGGAATCATCTGTTAGTTTGTTAAACTTAACGCCGTCTTTCTTGTATTTCTCTATATAAATACCGTTATAGTATTCACTCCTGGTCATATCCCATAACTGTGTTTCCTCAGCTGCAATGTGAAGTATTTGTTTAAGGTGATCTGGAAGCTTTTCATATGCTTTTTTATTTACATCAAACATCAATTGTACTGCTGTTTGATGCCATCCAGGTACCATAACATTTTTTGCAATCTCCTGAAATCCCATTGGGTAGGTTATATAAGGAGTGGAAAATTCAGCCGAATCTATAACGCCTCTTTCTAATGCCAAATATATTTGACCTCCAGGTAATGGAACAACAGATACTCCCATGTTTTTCAATATATCTGCCGCCCATCCTACGGTTCTTACTTTCATTCCTTTAAGTTGTTCTATATGATTAATTGGCTTTTTAGTAAAGAAACCAAGTTCTTGTCCAGAGTTGCCACCCAAAAGTGGGATTATTCCAAAGTCTCCATATAGCTCATTTGCTAACTTCATTCCCCCGACTTGCTTCAACCATATAGAATATTCTACATCGTTCATACCAAATGGAACAGAGGTAAATGCCACAAAAGCTTCATTTTTACCTTTCCAGTAACCTGGCCAGTCATGCCCCATTTCTGCTACTCCATTCCTTACGGCATCAAATACCTGAAAAGCCGGTACAATTGATCCTGCTGGATAAACTTTGATTTGTAATTCCCCGCTTGACAATTCATTTACCTTTTTGGCAAAATGTAGTACCGTTTGATGCCACGGAATTCCTGTGGGCCATGTGGTAATCAATCTCCATTTGTATACTTTTTTGGCAATTACAGCTGGTGCAGAAATACTTCCTAAGGCAGATGCTGCTGCAGTTAATCCAAGTACTTTTTTGAAAAACAACCTCCTTTTCACTTCACACCTCCTCTTTAAACTTATCTACTGGTTAGACCACAAACCATTTAAAATAATATTATTAATTTCTTTATTAAAGTCAAGTTTTTTTAGATGTTTTTATTTTTAATTAAATGAATATTTGGAAAAGTTGATTTGTTTTAATAATTGACTTTTTTGGACTTGTTATATAAATTTAATTTAGTATGTTTGAGCCAGTTAAACCAAAAAGGATATCTGAATATATAGTTGAGCAAATAGAGAAAGCTATAA
>CAZWVR010000166.1:0-3520 GCA_964637235.1 uncultured Bacteroidales bacterium
TGACCTGAAGTGGATCAGACAGGCAGGGTGACTGCTACCCTGTGAGGAATTACCATTTTATTCGCATCGGTAAATCCGCTTGTGGCAGGTGATGCGTGTCGTTCTGTTTAAATATAGAGGTATACATTTATCAAAACAAGAGAACTAATGAAAATTAATTATTTTTTTAATATGACAAATAGGATAACATATGAAAATAATAGCACTATTTAACAATAAGGGTGGTGTGGGGAAATCAACGTTAGCGTTTCATGTGGGGTGTGCACTTAATGAGCTAGGTTTCAAAACATTATTAGTTGATCTTGACCCACAATGCAATCTGACGATTAATGGTATTGATGAAGAATCATTGCATAAAATTTGGAAGGAAGAGGACAGGTATATAGATGATTTTGAAGGTGGTCTATTACTTGATAATTTCACAAATATTATTAATCTCCCGAGAAGTATACATTTCTTGTTAAAGCCTGTAGAAGATGGTGTTAGTGATTTCAAAGAGCTACCTCCATTAATTGAACTTGACACAAATCTTGACCTGCTTCCTGGTCGTTTGTCAATTCATAAATATGAGAATAAATTAGCTGAAAGATGGAGCGGTGCCTATCAAGGTGACAACTTATCTATCAGAACTATTACCAATATAAGAAATATTTGCAGAAGGTACTCTGAAGCAAATGATTATGATTATATAATAATAGATACATCACCCAGCTTAGGGATTTTAAATAAGACAATAATTTCTACAGTGGACGGTTTCATGGTACCGGCACAACCAGATATGTTTAGTCTTTATGGAATCAGGAATATCGGAAATGCCTTAGAATTATGGAGCAAAGAGTTTAATATAATTTATAGTTTAATATCTACTGAAAAACGGAAAAAGTTTCCAGAAAAATATGTCCAGTTTATTGGTTATAATATTTATAATGCTAAACCGTACTCAGGGCTTAATGAATATGATCTATCTCAAGCACATTACGACTATGTTAAAAAAATTCCAGATACAATCAAGAAGTACATTAAAAAAATTAACAGAACTAATATTTCTGATGAATTAATTTCTAAGCCAATTGGCGATAATTCTATTATGCATACTCATAATACCTATCCAAGTATGTCTCAAAAATATAAATGTCCTATATGGAAAGTTCCTGATATTGCTCCAGATGTTGAAGAAGACCCAAGGCTTATTTCTAGTATATCTGGTAATAGAAAATCATACTATGATACAAAAGAAAAATATTTTATTTTTTCAAAAGCACTAATTGAAAGAATTAATACACTATGAGTACTCAAGTGAAAAATAAGGAAGTAATTGATTTTTATATTGAAAAAAAGTTTGAACTTGAACAATTTTTGGTTGCTGTAAGAACATTTTTTCAAAAACATCCTAAGCTCAACAAACAACCATTTCCAATTATACACTCTATCAAAACTAGATTTAAAGATCCGTCACATCTAGATGACAAAATACAACGAAAGCTAGAAAAAGGTATTTCAATAACCAAGGAAAATCTTTTTGAGGAGATTAACGATTTGATAGGCATCCGTGTGCTTCATTTGCATCAAGATCAATTTGTAAGGATTAATGCTGAAATAACCGATAAGATAGATTCAGGAGATTGGAAATTTGTCGAATCGCCAAAAGCGTATACATGGGACCCAGAGTCAATAAAAATGTTCGAAAATCTAAAGATCACCCATGAATTAAGGGAAACATATTATACGAGTGTACACTATGTAATTACCCCTAATAATGACAATCCTGTTAGCTGTGAAATTCAAGTTAGAACATTATTTGAAGAAATTTGGGGTGAAATTGATCATATAATAAACTACCCGCACCCCACTGACAGCATCGCAAGCAAAGAGCAATTAAGAGTTTTGGCAAAATTAGTTTCTACAGGAACAAGACTAGCTGATTCTATATTCAGGAGTCATAATGATTACTTGAATAGAAATGTTGATGGTAAAACATAACAGAACAATCGCATTAAAGGGACGGCAAGAACACGACGGTTTTTCGAAGTACATATTCCGCTCATAGTTCATTGATTTATCAAAAGTTCCAGTCACGCACTCTTGCCGCCCCTTATGCGTGTCGTTAAGTGATAGGAGAATATTTTAAATGGATAATGCAGATTTTATAATTGGACATATATCAGACCTACATTTTTCCCAAGGTACGGATAAAACTTATCCAGATCATGAACATTCAATTGAGCACCTTCGTTATCTAGAACGTAATTTATGTATTCAAGATTTAGATCTCCTTATTATTTCTGGAGATATTAGTAATTATGGAGACAGGCAGAGCCTTATTAATGCAAGTGGATTTATTTTTAATAAAATACCCGTTGGTGAGGAAGAAATGATAGGGTTATCCTTCCCACCTGAAAAAGTTGGAATAGTCCCTGGGAATCATGATGCATGGAACTCTTCAAAAACCGGAGCATTTAGCGAAAGAAGACAAAAGTCTTTAGAACACTATAATTTTGCTTTTCCTTCTCATGCGATTAATTCTCCAGAGGGTTGTTATTATCGTTGGTTGCAAAATGGAGATAAAGGAGTCTACATAGCTTTTGTAGATTCTTGTTTTCTTGGAGGTACAGAGAAGAATGATGGTTCATCATTTGGCACAATTAGGTACGATCAAGCAGTTGCAAAGGGAAAATTATCCGTAGATCAAACAGAAAAACTCCTTGAGTGGCATGATTTGGGAATACTTGGGCGATTGACTGACCCAAGCAATTCAGATAGTAACATAGATAAAGAGATTTTTGCAAAGTCCCTAAAAATAATTGTAATGCATCATTATTTATTCGAGCCACCAGATCACAAAAGTGATTATTTTATGAGGGTTCACCATCGTGATATTGTTTTTCGCAATATAGCATTTTCTGATTTTGATATTATGCTATGTGGCCATAAACATATTCCATCTTTTGATACTCATTCCTATGGTTACCATTTTGACGGAAGAGCAAAAAATAGATACATGCTCAACTATTTTAGAAGATTAATAGGGCTTCATTCTCTTCCGATACAAATTAAAGATAAAAAGGTAGATGGTGGTCAAAGGCGCTTACTTTTTTGAGTAATACATTAATACTAAAAATAAAAAAGAATAAACCTGATGCCTTATCTCAGAACATTGCTGATGATGTATTAAATATCTTAAAAGAAGGTCTTATCAATCCAGATAAATTAGAAAGAAATGTCAAAAAATTTATAAGTAAACATGGCACATGTGGCTCTGAAATTATTAATAAGCAAGAATTAAAAGAAATACAGAAGCGTATAGCAATTGGATTGTCTATTAATGAACGAAAACAACTCAAAAACATAGCTCAATCAATAAAGAGAATAACAAAAAAATTAAATGCTAGGCCATTTTCTCAAATTATGTCTGGATCAAGTAGCAAATCTTGTTCATGCGAAGACAAAGTGCGTTCTTTTAACCTTGTTGTATCTCCTCACAGGGTATAATTTTTGACTGGCGACAGGCGTCAAAATCCGT
>CAZWVR010000167.1:0-3519 GCA_964637235.1 uncultured Bacteroidales bacterium
TCTCCTCTCAAAGGGGAGCTTTAAAATCTTTTTGGAAGTGGGACAGGGTTTAACAAGAAAAACCATTAAATTTTGAATTTCATACTCGAAACCTGTATAATGGATAAGGAATTGACTGGTGGGAGGGAAAATGAGAGCTTATGGATTGGCATGTTTGGATTACAGAATCTTAAATCTTAAGAATGTCACAAAATTCCTGAAGATTTTAAGGGGTTAAAAATGTTCGCAACTACTGGATTCCATATCCGTGCAACTACAAAAAGTGTATCATCGATAAAAAGCTTATTTGATAGTATTAGGGTTAGAGGTGAACATGGTAAAGGGGAAAGACTTATATCTTTATCCAGACAAACGGGATAGTGAGATATCGCTTAGCTATTCTGTCTATCGAGGTGACAGGTTTGGGCAAAGCCTTCTAAATCATAGAGGTAAAAATTTGAAAAAGTACGGTAATGATCGCTCGCGACATCGTATATCTCACAGTTAAGTGAAATGCACGCCGTCGCCTTTGAAAAGGAGGAGAAAAAATGTTAGGAACTCGTCCCCCAAATGTGAGATCCCCTGTTCTTTCAAACGCCCAGAGGTTAACCATAGCCAATTCTCCTAATATCAGCATACAATTTTGTAATTATCCACCCGGCGAATATATCGTGGAAACAGTAAATAATTACAAGGTGGTAGTTAAGAAACCTGATACTATAGGAATTAAAGCAAAACTAACAGGTTGCGAGAATCAAAGTGATTTCACTGTGTGGGTTTTCGAATCAAATAATAATTACTGGATGCCAAAACATTTAGAGACATTAAGGGCTTTTTATAATTTGACTATATCAGACAAACAAAGACTTTTTGAGGCTATTAAAGATGTAGTCTTAAATTATGAAGAACCTGTAAAAAGCTGGGAATTACATAATTGCCAAAATATTTCCTTGCAAACTTATCCATCATTATTAGTGCTTAGTTATTTAAAATGGATGGCTGTGCTCGAAGATACTATATATCCCACAAATAAGTACTTAGGAAGGAAAATGGCGTTTGCTGGATATGTCCTTATTAATAGTGGATTATATAGCCCGAATGAAATAAGGAGGTTATTAAGGATATGGTAAAAAAGTATAAAGAAATGAAAGAAATAACCCAGAAGGATTATCTGGAATTTATAAAGGAGCATGAAAGCGTAATTATTGAAGATGTGGAGATTAAATTCCAGAAAAATTGGAAAATAAAATCTTATGGTCCGCCTAATGATTATGCTCCAGAACGCACAACAGTATGGAGTTTTCCAGATCGTGGGAATTGGGCAACCCATAAGGGAAATTATAGAGGAAACTGGTCTCCATATATTCCGAGAAATCTCATTTTGAAATATACTCAAAAGGGCGATTGGATTCTTGATCAGATGATGGGCAGTGGGACCACACTCGTTGAGGCTAAACTCTTGGAAAGAAATGCCATAGGAGTTGATATTAATCTTGAAGCTGTTATGGTTGCACGAGATCGTTTAAATTTTTCATACAATCCTCTTTTTCCAGAATATAAAGAACCAATAATAAAAACATACTGGGGAGATGCGAGAAATCTTGATAAAATTGATGATGAGAGTATTGACCTTATTGCCACACATCCGCCTTATGCAAGTATAATTTCTTATACAAAAAATAAAAAACAGAACGATGATCTTTCACAGTTGCCTTTTGAAAAATACCTGAAGGAAATGCGTAAAGTTGCAGAGGAATCTTTTAGGGTATTAAAACCAGGAAAAATTTGTGCGATACTGATAGGAGATACAAGGAAGCATAAGCATTATGTGCCTATTGCTTTTAGAGTGATGCAGGCATTCTTAGATGCTGGCTTCATTCTCAAAGAAGATATTATCAAGCTACAATGGAATATGAAAACCACAAGAGAAAGATGGCGTGCCAAAGAATACGAATTTTATCTTATAGGACATGAACATATTTTTGTGTTCAGGAAACCAGAGAGTGAAAAGGAATATAAGAAATACAAATTTAGCGTGAGGTGGTGGGAAAATGGTCAAATTTAAGGAACTTGGTTTTAGAGATTTCGACGAATATATCGCGCATTTCTTTAATGCATTATTACCTACAAATAAAACTTATGAGTATTTTGTAGATTGGAATAAAGTCAAAAATGTCATAAATAAGTATTTGGATGAACTCTCTTTACTAAATTCTTTAACTAAAGTAGGTACAGCTGAACGAGAAAAACATCTGTATTCATTGTTAGCTAAATACCCTCAAATCGTAGAAATTATCCCCTTTCTTATAGCAGAAAGAGTTAAAAATGGAAGGATTGACATCTTTGACCCTGATTTAGAACAATTCCTCATCTTTGAATTCAAACGCTCAAAAGTTAATAAAGAGATAATCCCCCGGATTATAGAATTTTGTATAAAGACGGGAATCATGGATTTATTTCAGGAAGTTAAGGATATACACGATTATCTCCTTGGGGTTGAAGTGGGTATAGATACTAACGCCAGAAAAAATAGAAGTGGAGATATTTTTGAAGCAATGTGTCAGAAAAAGATTAGACGATTAGTAGGAAGAGACTATAATATTGTAAACAATGATCCAGACTTTTCACTATATCCCATAATCACAGAGGGAAAAAGTAAAGGTAAAACTCATGATATTGTAATTTACAAAGACAATAAACCCGTTCTCATTGTTGAGTGTAATTTCTATAATGTAACGGGGAGCAAACCTATTTCAATAGCGGAGAGTTATATTGAAATGTACAGGGTAGCAAAAGAACATGAAGTTGACTTTTTATGGGTAACTGACGGCCCAGCGTGGCACAAAATGAAGGAACCCCTCATCAGAAGTATGAAAGAAATAGATTGGGTTCTCAATTTTAGAATGTTAAATCTCATAAATAGGATCTTAAAATGATCAAAATTTATGGCGACGACGGGCACTCTCGCAACCCTTCGGGTTGCTCGAGGTTTGGTTTGGGCTTTCAGCCCTCACCCAAATAACCTTCGGCGACTTCAGATACCTTCAAAACATTAAGCAAAATAGGTGATTTTTTTGGTTTCAAGGAAATGATTTAATGTGAAAGTAAGCAAGGCAGGAGGAAACCTTTTGATTTAACAATTCATAGTAAATTTTCCTGCCTGCAAATTGGGTGTTTAAATGGATTTTACCTGAAGAAATCAAAGGGGTGGTCTTCCTGGGAAGACCACCCCTTAAACTTTATTCATTTCACATCATATGTGTATCTTCAATTTCAAATAAGTTGCACTCTACAGCCTGAATATTCCCGAAAATCCTCACTTCCTTCTCAAATAAATATCTATTCCCTCGGCGGCGTGGCGGCCGTCGGCTATTGCGCTGATGATGTCTGCCCGCGGATTGACGATGTCACCACCCGCAAACACACCGGGGATACTCGTCATCTGATGGTCGTCCACGATGATGTGACTACCCCACTTGTCGAGTTCCAGCTTTTCTAACCAGGAATCGGGCAGGAACGAAAGGTCGGGCTTCTGTCCGA
>CAZWVR010000168.1:0-3500 GCA_964637235.1 uncultured Bacteroidales bacterium
ATGAAGATTATGAAGGAACAGGAATGAGTGTTCAGCAATTTTTAGGAGAATAGAGATTTTTGCAAAATTTTGCAGAATAATAATAAAAATAAAAACAAAAAAAAATGAAAACAATAAAAGCAAAAATAAAGCTAATAGAAGGAGGGAAGAAACCATTTAAGGCTACACCTAATTCAGCTTGTCTTGATTTATATGCAAGAGAAATAATAATGGTGAATCATTTATTATATAAAGTTAAATTAGGCGTTGCTATTGAGCCACAAGAAGGATATAGAGTAGCATTATATCCACGTTCATCAATTTCAAAAACAGGTTGGATATTAGCAAATAGTATAGGAATAGGAGATAATGATTATCGAGGTGAGTATCTTGCTTATTTCACGAGAATTGACAAAAATAAACCTTTTCCTTATTCAGTAGGTGACAGAGTATGTCAATTTGAACTTGTACCGTATAATGATATTGAAATTGAATATGTAGTTGAACTTTCTGATACACATAGAGGGAATGGAGGTCACGGTAGTAGTGGAAAATAGGAGTTTTTGCAAAATTTTGCAAAATAACATTATATTAATTAATTTAAAAAAATAAAAATTATGAAAAACACAAAATTAACATTAAATCCCACATTAAGAATCAAAAAAAACTTAATAATAACGTGGAACAACAAAGGAAGAAAAACGGATTGCATTATTCACTATAACGGAAAAAATTTAACAGGGAAATCTATATTAAAACACAACGATATTTTCGATATGGTTTTCGGAATGAAGAAAGCAATTGAAAGCGTTTTCAGAAACAACGATATTCCAAAAAAAATAAAAAGATTGATAATGGAACGGTTTTTAGAAACTTATGGCGTTGGAGAGCAAAGTCAATTTTCTGATGAAGTTATCGCTATCAATAACTTGATTTTGCAAAATTTTGCAAAAGAAAAACTATTAACTAATTTAAAAATAAAATAATTATGTTTGGAGACAACAATGAAAACAAAGATTTAATATTTGTTAATATAAGAAACGGATTTTTTACAATTAAAGCATCATCACCAAATGAAAAGAGATTTGGAAAAACAGCCGTAACACGTACTTACAAAGAAGATGACGGCAATGAAAAAACTATTTATGAATTTCAAGCTAAAACATTAGACGGTGTACTTAGTGCAGTTAAAATACGAGATACTAATTTTGGAACAGTAATATCACTTAATATTGATGACGGTAACTATATGTTTGGTATTTCTGCAAGTACTAATTCTAATTACGGAAGGAGTATAATGGAGAAATTACCTAATTTACATCTGGGAGATAAAATTAAATTAAGAGTTTATGATGATTTTACAACAAAAGAGGGTAAGAAAAAGTATGCCGGGGTATCTGTTATAAATTTAGATAGCGGGAATAAAATATATGATGCTTTTTATGATTTTGAAAATAAAAAAAGAATACTCGGTTATCCTGAATTTCCTAAAGATTATGAAAACTATGATAAAGATGATTGGAAAATACATTTTCTTAAAGTAGAAAAATTTCTTAAAAATTATATCAAGGAAAATGTAGAATCTAAATTCAATAGGTCTGATGAATCAAATAACGATTTACCGATTGAGGATACTCCTGATTCACCACCTGAAGTAGAGGAGGATGATTTGCCGTTTTAATATTGTGTTTTGCCCCTTTTTATTTATATAATTCAAAGGGGCTTTTTCGCAAAATTTTGCAAAAAACTATAAAAAATTAAAATATAAAAATAAAATATATCAAATAATTTAAAAACTATGTCGAAAAGGAAAATTAACTAAAAGAATTTCAAATTAATAAAAAACAATATTATTATGGCACTATCACTAAGAAGTATAAATACAGAGTTATGGGACGATGAATGGATTGAAACATTAACCCCGCACGAAAAATTATTATGGTTAAACTTTTTAACAAATAAAAAAAGTAATTTATTAGGTATTTTTAAAGTATCGGTACGTAGGGCTGCTTTTGAAACAGGATTATCTAATGATGAAGTCGCTAATGGTTGGAGACGTTTTATTGCTGACGGTAAAGTTGTTTTTATTGACGGTTATGTGATTTTTCGCAATTTTTTGAAAAATCAAAGATATAATCCAAATATGAAAAAGGCGGTTATTTCAATTTTCAATTCTTTACCAAATTCGGTAAGAGGTTTTTCTGAAATTTTGCATAAGAATAATATAGAAAAAGCTATGACGTTGATACATAACTCGATAGAAAATCATTTTACAGGAAAAACAAACCATTCCGAAACCATTCCGAACCATTCCCAAAGGACAAAGGAAGAAAGAAGTATAGAAGAAAGAAGTATAGAAGAAAAGAAGGATAACTTCTCTGAACCATTCCGAAACCATTCCGAACCGTTTCGTAACGATAACGCAGAAGAAGAAAAAGAAGATTCCCTATTTTTTTTATTTTTAAAAATTTATAAAGATTTTTACAAAAAAAAATCCGGATTTGAATATAAAGAGACTTCTAATGAAGATAAAGCGTTACAAGAAATAATCAACTATTTTGAAAAAATTGCAAAAGATACTACTTTTAAATCCATAGACATTTTTCAAACAATGCTTGACAATTTCGACCATTGGGACAGTTTTCATCAGAAACAATTATTAATATCAGAAATATCAAAAAATATTCCAAACATTTTAAACACATTACAAAATGGAAAAAAGAATAGCAAAACAAAAAAATGGAGTGAAGATATTGAAGCAGTACGCTCCATTATTAACGAAGTATAATGACATTGAACAAAAAGCAATAAAAGGCTACTACAATAGTATATCAAACTTAAATGAGAAAGATTTTAAAAATAAAGTATTAGCAATAATATTAGAGAAAGTAAAATCATTTGGAGGCACATTTGGTAATAATTTGGCTGAACGAGACTTTATTTTAAAAGCCTGTCTTAATAGCATTAAAGAAAATTTTATGCACTATGGTATAGAAGATATTGATGCAGCTTTTAATATGTGGAGTTTAGGAAAATTAGGAGATAAAGCAACCGAGATGTATGGAGGAGTGTTTAATGTTTTAATACTTAATCGTATTCTTAATGAATATGAAAAACATAGAAGAGATATTATTAATAGTTTTATTAATGAACAAAAAAGGGATTCTTTGCAAAAATTGGAGAAATACAAAGAAAGAAAAGGTAAAGAAAAAATTAAATCAATATCTGATGAAGATATTATAAAAGAAATAAAAAAATATGAAAATTATTTTGATATTCCGTGGTATATTACTATTTTAGCGTTTAAAAGGAAACTTATTCAGTTAAGTGACGAAAAAATAGACAGTTATAAAAAGAAAGCCGAAAAATTATCAGCTATTGAAGTTGATAAAGAAAATAAAGAAACAATCATAAAAGGTTTAATCGGCAAAACTAATAAAGAATTGCAAGATAATATAAAAATGAGAAAAAGAGTGATTGCTGCAAAATTATCTGTCTTTGAATATTTTAATAGCCAAAAT
>CAZWVR010000169.1:0-1104 GCA_964637235.1 uncultured Bacteroidales bacterium
CCGCATCTTCTTCGTGACGATAAAACTTTGCTTGTCAATGTCCATGGTTTTGGTTTTGCCTTTAACCGTAACGGTTTGTAAAAGTTCCTTTTGGGGAACAAGCTCTATGGTATCCTGTTCAAAATTTTGTAAAAATTCAGCGGGAATATCACTGTAATCCACATCTTTACTATTTTCAATATCTTCAAATATAAATTTAGCGGTATCAATAATTGTTTTATAACCTACTCTTGAAATTTGCACAAGATAATTGTATCCCAAAGGGATATCTATTTTATATCTGCCTTCATTATTTGTGATACAACCCAGATTTTTTTGAGTGGTATCGGTAATATTTTTAAAACTCAAATTGCAATATTCAATAGGTTTTTTACTTAAAGAATCTATTACAATACCCGAAATTGTTGCTTTTGTCTGAGAAACCCCAACAAATACTGTAAAAACCAATAAAATAATAGTTAGTATCCTTTTAATCATTATTATTTATTTTGCAAAAATTGAAAATAATATCGTTATAAGTTTTGTTAAATTACCTCTAATCTTTTCATTTCAAATCTCTGTTTACAATTTGTTCCAATGTGTCTTCTTTTATGTAGTTAAGATTTGGATTGTTTTTACCAATGATTACTTTTTTTATTTCGGATTTTGCTTTGTTATCTTCCCTTTTGTTGCGCCTCATAGTAATTTCATCATATATCGGAAAAAAATAATCGACACTGGTATATGAATTATAGATATCCACAAATGTATTATCCGTATTATCTATTGTTGTTGTATCGCTTACCCTATTAAACTGTGTTATTACATAATCGTTATAAATATAATATTTAGCCGTATCGCTTACATAAGCTTCAAAAGTGTTTTGATAAACCGGTAGCACACTATTGTCTTCAAGAATTTTGTAATCGCATTCTTTCTTATAAAAAAAATAATCAAACCCTTTTTTATAATTAAAATAAGCAATAAATCGTTCCATCTTTTTTAAAAAATATTTATTTCCTCTTACTTCAATATAAAATTTATAATAATTGGTTTCCTTCTTATTTTTTATTTGATTGATTACAACATTTGTTAAATCGGGATTTACAATCATATCATAATTGG
>CAZWVR010000169.1:1204-3429 GCA_964637235.1 uncultured Bacteroidales bacterium
TTTCTTTACATTACTTCTGTATCCGTTAAGAAATCCTCTGCCTCCGTAAATAAATTTGTCATTGTATTTGAGATATACCCTGGTGTAATAATCTACATGATAAGTTTTGTTTTGATGTGCTTTGAGAAAATTATAGGTTTGCTTCAGTATTTTAACAGGGTCGGGTCGCTTGGCTACAACTTTGAGAGTATTCAATTCATGTATTTTCTGCTTTAATTTTACATTGAGGACAAAATCATTTTTGCTTTTATCAATATAAAAATTTGCATCGTAATATCCCATATAACTAAAAGTTAATGTATCCGGTAAATTCTCTTTTTTAACATGTAATATATATTCCCCTTTACTATTGGTTACCGTACCTGTATTTAAGTTTTTAAAATAAATATTTGCAAACGGCAAATAGGCTCCCGTTTGAGCATTTTGCACCACACCTCTTATTTCAACATAATCTTGAGAATGCAAGACAAAAGACCAAAAACCGAAAAAAATGAAAATAAAGTCCCTCATATTTATTAATCATATCGTTTTCTTTAATTTAGTTTTTATATTGTAAGTGTTTAGGAAAACATTGTTATTTTTTCGTTGAGTAATTTTTTCCATACAAATCTTTTTTCACAAGTTTTTCCAATGTGTCTTCTTTTATGTAATTTAAATCCGGTGTATAAAAATTTGAATTCTGTTTTATACTTTCATTATGTTTTTTTTCATATAAATATGTAGGAAATGAAGCATAGATATTTTTAAAATTAATTTCATCAATAGTATGTGCTTTATGAAAAGATGTTATAATACAATCGCTATATTTTATATACAACGCCGTATCGTTTTGCATATATCCATATACCATTTTTGTATAATTAGGAATTATTTCATTATCTTTATTACTTAGGTAATTGTATTCTTCATAAAAATAAGTCGGATGTTTACTAGTATTATCACACGGATGTAGAATTTTAATTTTTTTAACTAAATACACATTTTTTTTATTCTCTATGTAAAATACAAATTGTGAATTCTTGACACATTGCTTCTTCATATAGTTAAGTATATAAGCATTATTTAACATCAAATCGATACTGTTTTTATTCAATAGCAAATTTATATTGTTTTTCTTATTATCAAACCGGTAGTTGTCATTATAAAAATGTAAAACATATAATTTTTCATCATTATCAATCATAACAGTATCAATATTTATTTTTTTGTGTCTCGGTTTTTGTAGTTTTTTCATCAATTCCCCAATCCCATAAAATCCATATACTGAATAAAATGAGACATCATTTGTTGGCACAACATTTCCGTATAAATATAACAAACTATCGTTAGCTACGAGGTTCCCTTTTATTAATCGCGTTTTATTGCTTAAATTTATTTTTTCACTCATATATCCTTTAAGGAAACCTTTTGCTTCGTATATGAATTTATCATTATAGTTAATCACTTCTCTTACATAAAAATCAACCAAAAAAGTGTCTTTTTGATGTGCTTTGTAAAACTCATAAGTTTTTTTGAAAACATCTAACGGATCAGTCTTTTTGGCTTTTACTTCAACGATACTTTGTGTTGTATAAATTCGGGGTTTTAATGTTAAAGTTATTAAAGTATCTTTAATCGTTGAAATTTTTATTTTTTTCGTAAAATATCCTATACGACTAAAAGTTAATGTATCGGGTAGTACATTTTTATTTACATGTAAAATAAATTCACCGGAATTGTTTGTTATAGTGCCTACTAACGCTTTTGTGAAATAAACATTAGTAAACCCAAGGGACTTACTATTGGTTTCATCTTTAACGCTTCCTTTTATAGTTATAATTTGAGAATTACCAATAGTTGAAAATAACATCAATAAACTTACTATAACTATAATGGTTGTTCTTTTATTTTTCATTTTTTATTTTTTTAATGGGAGGTGTATCCCCCCATTAAATTATAAATGTTCTCGTCCTTCACGCACAGAGTTTCCATTTCTTGTAGCCAACCCCTCACTACTTCTAGAACTTGTGGTTGAACACGAGCCTGCACAAATAGTACTGCAAGCCCCATTTACACCACCTTTTCCATATCTTAAAAACTTTTTCCCCATACCAAAAATACCACCTTTTACTTGTTCCATTTCTTTTTGTGGCATTTTTTCCAAATTCGTTAATTTCAGATTTTTCATAGTTTTCAATTTTTAAAAGTTAAACAATTCATTAATTTCATTGACTTCGGGTTGGCCA
>CAZWVR010000170.1:0-3287 GCA_964637235.1 uncultured Bacteroidales bacterium
TGCGTATGAATTTTGCCTTGCCAAGAAAAAAATTGGAATGGGCTTTGGGGGAAATATTTAAAAATAAATTTAAATATCAACTATAAACTTTCCTTTTTCATCTATTATTATTTTTTTTCCTTCAAAAGTTTCTACCAATGCAAAACCATTATAAAAAGGTTCAGTCATAGCATATCTTTCCGGATAAAGATTATTACCCAATTTATCAATATGGAACCACCCCCTATCGTCTTTTGCAGTAGCAAAACTCTTATGGAATACCCCCAAATCTTTAAATAATCTTCCATTCAAATCTTCCCCTTCTTTATCTATATGCTTATATAAACCGTTTATTAAACGCACAGCAGCATATCCATCCTTGAAATCCCCCACATATCTGTAATTTTCATTGTATATACGTTTCCCATTCAAATCAATATGGAAATAATTATTTTGAAAATCACGGACAGCACATAAATCTTCTTGATAATTTCCACACCATACATATTTTTCTTTGTAAATACGATTGCCGTGAATATCAATATGGTACCAATTGTTGTTTTTATCTATTACGGCAGCGCGATTACAATAATATCCGAAAGTACGTTTATAACGCTGTTTATAAATTGGACTTCCATTATCATCAATATGATACCACCCCGAATCGTCTTGGACAGGAGCCAATCCAGGAGCGTGAAATTTAAGGGCACAAATAAAAGTTTTAAATACTTTCTTTTTGTTGATTGTAAAAAAAGTACCGTCATCAGAAAGTTTTATTTTTTTATAATTCATTGTTTTTTAAATTTTAGAGCATATTGTAATTGGTTAATTTTTTTTGTAAAAATATATTGAAATCCGGCATTTTTAACAATTTCCTTGTATTCTGATTCAGTTCTTTCAAAACTATTGGTCATAATACGCATATTTAAGGATAATAGACTGGCTTTATCCTCTATTTTGTCCGTTAAATTTTCAATAAGATACAATATTCCGTTTTCGGGTAATGCTTGATATGCATTTTTTAAAATTATATTTGCCTTATCGTCATTCCAGTCATGTATTACCCGGCTCATAATTATTGTATCTGCAACTTCGGGTATTTCTACAAAAAAATCTCCTCCTATTTTAAAAAAACTATTTGTTTTTACATTTGAAATTACTTCAGGCCTATCAAATAAAATAGCTTTTATTTGTGGACATTGCTTAGCAATAATACTAATCAATGCTCCATACCCACCACCAACATCCATAATTATATTTGAGTCTTTGAAATCAATTTTATCACAAATATCTTTATAATCATCACGGGCATACTCATACATAGCTTTGTGATAATTATCCAAACGTTCCTTGTTTTCATTTAAATAATCAAAAAAAGGTTGCTTATATATTTTCTCAAAAGCCGGTTTACCCACTTTTAATGTATAACCCAAATTCTGCCAAGCATCCATGTGTTCCATACCCCATAAAATACAAGCATTTTTTAAAGACTCAGGATTATCATCGGTTAATAAAAAGGATGTTTCCGTTAAATAATACATCTCATTATCTTTTTCCAGATATTTATTTTCAACTAATGCTTCTAATAATAAATTTAATAAATCTACATTGGCGTTCGTATGTGTTACTAAGTCTTGTAAACTATTCTTATTTTCTTTAATTAAATCAAATAGGTTCAGTTTACAAGCAGCATTTACCGCTAAATACTCCCAATAACCAGTAAATAATTTTTTTAATTGAGTTTTTGCTTTATTCATTTTCTTAATTTATTTTTTAATTTATTAATCTCAAAATCGGATAATCCGCAGGATTTTAAATAGTTAACTATCCCACCTTCTTTTTCAATGTTGTCGTAATAGATTTTCAATTTATTTTCAGAGGCATCCAATTCACTAGCCAAATAATCATTTAATATTATATAATATGGGGTTCCAATAAGTAAATGGATAAGCATAATTACAAAACCT
Source organism: uncultured Bacteroidales bacterium (assembly GCA_964637235.1). Lineage (GTDB taxonomy): Bacteria > Bacteroidota > Bacteroidia > Bacteroidales > S143-33 > CAZWVR01. The sequence continues at coordinate 1,947 of CAZWVR010000170.1, forward strand.
GTTCTATCTTTTCCAGCAAAACAATGTATTAAAACAGCCCCTTTTGCATTCAGTAAAACACGAAATATTTCAGCAGTTTGTGTTTTACAGGCTTTGGCAAAATAGCGGTAAGCAATTTCTTCATTCGTTCCGTAATGTTCTGTATCTTTAAACCATTTCGGCTGGTTCCAAGGGTCAAATGGCAAGTTGTGATAATTAAAATTCCGCTTAAAGTCTTCTGAATAAGAAGACTCTTTCACTTCTCTTTCTGCACGCAAATCAACAATATCAGTAATTCCTTTTTCTAATAAAAATTTATTTAGCACAGAAGGCGTATCTTGATAATAAGTCAAACTGGAACTTCTGTATACTTTCCCTTTTTTTACCATAAAATTAAACTTGGCAATATCTCTAAAATTCCAGAAAAAATCTCTTCTGTAAACCTCTTCCAAAAATTGTTTTATTTCTTCTAATTCTTTGTGCGCTAGCCCCACATTTTTGATACTTGAATAGAAAAAATCTAAAAGCAATCTTTTTTTAATGTTTGCTTGTCGTAAAAATATTTCACCGGCCAAATTATAAAATTCTTCTTTTTGATCATCCTTGGTTATAACATAAGCTGTCATACTTCTTGGTAAGTAGTATAATTTATTAAATCCTTTCGATAAATAATTTATTTGAACAGCTGTATGAAGAGCCATATTGTAAAAGAAATAAAACCTGTAACCGTCACTTCTGTTGTGTAATGTTGAGCAAGATTCAAACTCATACATAAATTTATTTATTAATTCCTCTATCAGTCTGTTTTTATTTTTTTCTTCTACATTTTTATTCCAATTTTCAATATTAGATTTTATTTTATTGGTTTTATCAAATAAGATGGTTTGTTCAACTAATTCTTTAGGAATTTCAGAACCAAGATAATTTCTTTTTAATTCATTAATTCCATTTAGTAAAGTAATTTCCAGTTTTGGTTTATCCTTGAAATAAACAGCTATTTTTTTTCTTGCCGTTACTAGTAGTATTTTTAAAATATTATATTCAGATAAAATATCCTGTAAATATTGTTTAAATAAAAAAGCATCAAATTTATCGGTTATTTGTATTGCAATATCAATATCAGAATTTACATTTGCTTGTTTTCTGGCAAAAGAGCCGTATAAAATAGCACTGTTGATGCCATTGAATTTAGAAAGTTTAGATTTTAGTTTTTTTATTATTTCTTTTTGAATCATAGTTTTTTATTTTATAGGTTTACGCATCACACAAACTTTACAAAGCGGATGTTGTTTATAGTTTTTTACCAGATTTTTATATAATTTACTATCCAAAACATCAGAAATTGAAGTTTTTGGATAATTT
>CAZWVR010000171.1:0-3281 GCA_964637235.1 uncultured Bacteroidales bacterium
TCGGCGCCACCGCCAGCGAACTCCTGGGCCGCAGCCTCTTCTACCGCACCGTCGTACCCTTGGGACTGGCGGGCAACTTCTTTGCCGGGAATCAGCGGCACTGAGGCAACCCGGTATCGGTAGAAGTAAACTACTCTTATATCAAAGCAATTGACACACTCCATATACTTTAGTTAAAATTTATTAAATGATAAAACTTTCTTAAGCGCTTAGAATCTACCAAATAGATATCTTTATAAACGCTTGTGAAGTTGGTTTGTTATTGGAATGTATTTTTGGATGGAGTAATAAAAATATCATTACGTTGTTTATGAATAAGCTGGTGGAGGAGATTTATATATGAATTGTTCTTATGAAGGGTGCGATTTTCAATGTTATGATAGAAGTGATTTTTGTATTTTTCATCACGATAAACAAGATTGGCTAACTGATGTCAGAAGAGATTGGAAAAGTAATTCAGAAGAAAAAATAAAATATTTTTGGAATGAGATAAGGAGACTAAGGAATCATATAAACAGACAATATAAGGGATTTGTATTTCCTAAATTTGAAGATTTATCTGATGTTGTTCACATAGATCAAGGAAGGCATCAAGTAAGAAGTCATTATATAATAGATAACTATAGTTTTGGATATAGGGGTTCTTATCCTTCTTATTATTCTATATTAGAAAATGCAAATTTTGAAGATGCTACATTTTTAGATGTAGCAGATTTTTCTAAAATTTATGTAAATTATATTAACTTCAAAAATACGATTTTTAATAAAGGCATATTGTTTTCTCAGGACAGACTAGATAATATCGTTTTTGATAACGTAAATTTTAAAATAGATATGACTTTTGATAAATTTACAATAAACAACTGTAAGTTTATAAATAACACATTTAGCAATAATATAAACTTTAATGAGAGCAGTTTTGCAAATACTAATTTTGAAAATAGCACATTTGAGTATAGTTTAAATTTTGAAAATACTAGAATGAGTGGAGCTAGTAATTTCACAAACACAACATTCAAAGAGGAAGCAAACTTTGAGAACGGATCATTTGACGGAGATGTGGATTTTACAGGGAGTGTTTTTGAAAGTGATGCACTCTTTAGTGGACGAGAGATAAAATCCAATGCAAAGTTTCAGGGTATTACAGTCATAGGAAAAGCAAACTTTGATCTCAACAATATTCAAGGAAATGCTAACTTTTCAGAATCAATCTTTGAAAAAGATACAACATTTAAAGATGTGCAAATAACCGGCGAAGCTAACTTTACAAACACAACATTCAAAGAGGAAGCAAACTTTGAGAACGGATCATTTGACGGAGATGTGGATTTTACAGGGAGTGTTTTTGAAAGTGATGCTATATTTATTAATAGAAAATTTAATGCTCATGTTAAATTCAATAAAGTAAGATCAAATAAAATTGATTTGACCAATACTTATTTTGCAGAAAGTGATTCTGAGGATTTTAACTATGATTTAGAGTTTATTGATGGAAAATATGGAATATTAGATTTCTCAAATTCAACTATTGGGCAAGATTTAATATCCAAGAAAAGTGGTTTTTGGATTATAAAATTCCATAAAACCACTATCAATCAATTTGGAAGTATAGAATTTAGAGATATAGAAGTTGATAATTTTATTTTTAATAAATATGTAAATGAATCCGAGAGTATATTATTTGATTTTGTAACAGTGCATAAAAAATTAGAAATAAAAGATGTTGCTTACGATAAAGAGAAGTTCAACCATTTTAATATCTCTACAGCAAATGTAGAGATAAACAATAGCTCTTTCAACAGTGGTTTCTTTAATAGTGTCAAATGGGGAACCATTACAGAAAATAGATATAAAGCGACAAGAGATATTTTTAGACAGTTAAAATTTCATTCAGAACAACAAAAAAATTTTATAGATGCTGATGGATTTTATAGTTTAGAGATGAAAGAGAGAAAAAAGGAGTTAAAAATAGAGAATAAAAAATTAAAAGGATTTGATAAAATAAGTCATTTTTTTTCTCATACAATAGTTTTTTATATCCATGAAAAAACTTCTGATTTTTCCCAAAGTTGGATAATGCCAATTTATTGGATATTTGTATTGGGTATGCTAGGGGTTATTTGGCAACATAAAGATCATATTCAACTAGCAAATATTGTTCCTGTTTTACTTATTATTTTCGTAGTTTATCTTTTTGTGCCCCCAATATACAAAAGCATTGCATCTGATAATAAGCTTCCGATCTGGATAATATATGGTCTTATTTCTTTACCGGTAATTGCAATTTACTATCAAGTTTCTAATGATTATTTAGATGATATTGCAAAATTAATCAATCCTTCTAATGTATTTAAATCCAAAAAAGAACATCATGAACATGAATTCATATTTCTTTTATATAAAATAGCTGTAATGTTTTTAATTTACCAAGCAATTATTGCTACGAAAAAGAAGGTAAGAAGCAAATAATTTGTTCACTAATATTTATAAAATAAAGGGTCAAGATAATTTAAAAAAATATTTCCTAAAAGAGCGATACAAATATGGAGGACAGACAATGCCAATACCATCTTCACAAGTCATTATTCAACACCTTCAAAAACCTCTCATGCCCCAATAGGATATAGGGTTAGGTGACAATGACAACTCACTTCCTACTCCTCTTCACTACTACATACACCACTTGCTTCGGAATAGATGTACGTTATCGCTTGAGTCTATAGAACACCTGTAAACTCTTCAGTTCTGCTCCGATCGCCCCTAAGAAGAACAGCTCACAAACGACACCCCTGCGATGTCGAAAAGCTCCTCTGGCTTTTTGCGGTAGTACTTGGCTTCGATTGCTTCGGACTGTTCGTCGTAGGGGCGTTCCATCACCTGCTGCAGCTCCCGCAGCAAAGTATAGTCCCCCTCGTCGGCGCGTTGATAGGCCGGCACCAGCAGCCACTCTCTGAGGGTGTATTTGGGGTTGATACGCTTCATGCGCTCCGAGAGCTTGGCCCGCTCTTGGGGTGTGGAGGCGGCGATCGCCTCGTGCCAGCGCTGCAGCCATGCCGACCAGCGACCGAGCAGCTCGGCGTCCGGCTGCGTATAGAAGCTTGGCTTCAGAGCCTCGATCGTCTCGGGGATCTCGGAGAGCTGACGGAAAAAGATCGTATAGTCCACCGTCGTCTCCATCATCAGGCCAAAAAGCTCCTGCAAGAGCGCATCGTCCAGGTGCTCCATCCCCAGCTTTTGCGCCCAGACCTCGTCGATATGCCTCTTCATTGTCTGGCCGAAAC
>CAZWVR010000172.1:0-3227 GCA_964637235.1 uncultured Bacteroidales bacterium
TCTCTGTCTAACGACAAAGCTTCATTAATGAGACCTTTGTTATATTGTGAAGATGTAAGGATAATTTTTATGTAAGGGTTGATATTATATATCCGTTTTATCAACTCTATTCCGTCCATTTGTTTATGCATTTTGTTGAGAAAGTTATAATCGGTTATGGCTACTTGAAAGAGGTTTTTAGGCAAATTATTTTTTTTAAGGAAATCCAAAAATTCTTCACCGGTACTAAAGGTCATTACTTTGAAACGGGACATATCACGAAATTTCTTTTCCAGGATTCTTAGGAAAAGCGGGTCGTCGTCTATAATGTAAATTATGGTTTTGTTTTCAATACTTCTCATAAGTCCTTGATTTCAACGAGGTTCAGGTAGTAATAATCGATCAGTTTATTATCGTTGTAATTCGTCTTTTTTATTTTTCGTCCCGTCTTGGTAATCTTTTTGGCAAAATTTTTCTTGGGTTCAATTTTTAAGATATACTTTTTGTTGGGTTTTACCTTTAATTTCTTTTTTATATCGGCAATGGTGTCTGCTTCAAAAGTGACTTGCAAAATGTATATGCCCGGCACCATATTTTTCATTTCGGCAATGGTATCCGCCCCTTCGGTAATCTCTTTATTGTTTACATATAATTCGAATTCATCGTAACTGCTGGTTATAATCATTTCCGAAGTTTGACCGAAAATATGACCTGCCGCAACAAGGGTAAGTAAAGCTAAAATAAGTTTTTTCATAGTTGTCTTTTTTCCATTTAACGCAAAGTTAATGAAAAGTTTTTGAAATGATTTACCTTGTAATATTTTTATGTCTGTTTCCGGTTAACATCATAAATATTTTGGGGTACTTCTTCCAAATGGACTATATTTTTGAAAATTAAACGTTCAATAAAAAACGGTAAAAATATTAAAGCGGATTGCAGGCTTATACCAAAAGGAAATCCAGATTCGAAAAACAATCTCACATTTATAGCAATAATAAAAGCTTTTGTCATGTTAGTTTTTGATTTTATATAAAATACGATTGTAGCATATATATATGTTAATAAAAATATGTAACCACCTTCAAGATATAAATTTATAAAAATGTTATGTGGAGAGTGATTTTCTTTTATTAAAGAATAAATAAAGTTATTTGAAGCTCCAAATCCTATACCATAGAGGGGATTGGGATTTTTAATAACGGCTGTTTGCCAAAGGGTATTTCTACCTGCAGAATATAATAGGTTTGAACCGAACAAATGAGTGTTTTGTAAATTTAATAAATTTATTATTGATAATATTATTTTATGATTAGGGAAAACATAAAATAATAAAAGTAGAGACAATGCAATTGTTATAAATGTAATTATTATGGCATTTAGATTTTTTACTTTACTTGCTGTTAATATAATGTAATAAATAATAATGGATAATAGTAATCCTCTAATTTTTATAGTAAGGATATAGATTGGCAAGATAAGTAAGATATTTAATAATTTTATTTTTTTGTTTCCAGTTAGTTCTATTAAGAAGAAAAGTAACAAATATACAACTGCTAAAGAATTAGGATTGGCAAAATATGATTTGAATTGATATGGTGTGCCTATAACGCCTAAAATATCTGGATGGAGTAATAATAAGATAGATAATATAAAAGCTGTGACAGATACAATTTTGAGGTCTATTTCCAGATTGGAAAGAAGGGGATATATGATCATTCCTATAACAATAATAATGGAATATGCCAAATTTGTAATATTAAAATTAAATAATAATTGAAGTGTAATATTTAGAAAAAAAAGTAAATATATTGGTAATAAAAATTTTGGGAAATATACATTTTTATAGATAAACAATAACCTAATAAAGAAGAGTATATAAACGGATAAAATTAAAAAGTAACTATTATATGAAGTATGAGGCAATAGAAGTCCTAATAAAAATAAAAAGAATATAATGGTATCTTTTACTTTTTGATTTATCATGTTTATTTAATTGTTTGTTAAATAGTTTTTAGTTATTTTGTATTCTATCAGTAGCGTTATGAGATATCGTATTGATTGTACAATGCTAATTGTTATCAAAAGTGTGGTAAAAGAAAATTTAAAATGATAACTAATATACATTATTATTAGTATTATTATTAAAGTTGCAATATTTAAAGCAAAAGATATTTTTTGTTTTTCAAATATACTAAAAGTGTAACTAACATTTGAAGATATAAATTTAATAAAAAACATCGGTAATAAAATTTTGGTGTAAAAACCTGCAATTCGCCATTCTTCTCCGAATACGAAAGCAAAAACATCTTCTATAATGAAAAAAGATAAAATGAAAATTGGAAAACTTATTAGGAATGTATGTTTTATGGTAGAACTGAAAATTTTTGTGAGGTTTTGCTTATTGTTTTTCCTTTGAGTTGCTTCTTGAAAATATACTTGTGAAATAGTTCCTCCTATAAGAGAGATTGGTACGCCTAATACTCTATTTACCATAGAAAACAGACCTAATATATATGTTGTGTAAAGGTTTGATATTAATATGTTTATAAGATTGTTTGTTAAGTCATTTGAAAGTGTGGCAGTGATACTATATTTAGGAAAATCTTTATATCTATTTGCCATTTTTTTTATTTTCTTTAGGGAGAATAGTCTTCTTTTTTTCCATAAATTTGTTGCCATATTTATATTTCCTGAATAAAAAGATATTATTTGACCATATATTAGTCCTCCTGGCTTTATCCCAAATAATCCTAATATTAGCTGGAGTCCCGATAATACTATTGATTTTATTATATTGGCTTTTGAGATTATTTTGTATTTTTTTATTCTTGTGTTATAGTAGTATAAAATTCTGAACCAGGATTGTCCTATTATGCTTATAGGAATGAAATATAACCAATATGATATCTCTTTTATATTTAATAAAGAGGTAATGGCAGAATTGAAGATTATGACTATTAATAGAATTAAAACACTAAAAACAAAAGAAATTAAAGCACTTAATGCGGCTATATTTACAGCCTCGTTTTCTTTTTTGGGTAAAACGATAGCCAAATCATAAGCTCCGTTAGCAATAGCGCTAAGTATTATTGTAATAGAACCAAATAGTGCTAATATTCCAAAGTCAGAAGGAGAATAAATTCTGGTTAAGATAGGAGATATAAGGATAGGGATTGCTTGTGAAATAGTTGTGCCTGTTAATAAAGTTAAAGTGTTTTTTATGAAATTGTGTTTATTTATTTTATCTT
>CAZWVR010000173.1:0-3171 GCA_964637235.1 uncultured Bacteroidales bacterium
CTGTCTTCAATATCTTTTTTCTGTTGTGCTATTTGGTCTCTTTGTTGTTCTGCGAGTTCTTTTTGGCGTTCTATTTCTTCTTTTTGGTCTCTAATTTGTTTAGTTTGGCGTGCGACTTCTTCTTCCAGAAGTTTTTGGCGTCTTTTTAGTACCATAATACGAATCCTAAAAGCGGCAAAAGTTGACAGTATAACAAACAGAATTACAGCGATTTTAAAGATTTTAGTTTGCCAGAAAGCAGGCTTAATAATGATTGTTAGTTTTCTACCTTTTTCGTTCCAGATGCCGTCGTTATTAGAGCCTTTGACCCAAAAGGTATAGTTTCCTGGGGGCAAGTTTGTGTATTTTGCCTCTCTCTGATTTTTAACGTAGTTCCATTGTTTATCATATCCGATTAGTTTATAGGCATATTGATTTTTTTCAGGTAAGACATAATCCAAGGCCACAAAACGTATTGTAATATCGTGTTGCTTATGATTTAACAAAATTTTCTTTTTTTCAGTGATAATAGTATCAAGGGGGATATGTCGGTTTGATACCATAAAATCAGTAATAACTATGGCAGGAATATGGGTATTTTGTTTTATTTTTTCAGGATAAAAAGCATTAAAGCCGTTAATGCCTCCGAATAAAAACATACCATCTTTTGTTTTATAGCAAGAACCAAGCAGAAATTCATTACTTTGCAATCCATCTTTTATATCATAACTTTTAATTTTTTTAGTATCCGGATTTATTCTTGCCAGTCCTTTGTTTGTGGATACCCAAATATTACCGTTTTTATCTTCCAAAATTCCCAAAATAACGTTATTTGGTAAATCGCTGTTTGTGGCTGTAAAGTATTCAAAAGAGCCATCTTCGTGATATTTATTTAATCCGCCTTTTGTTCCTATCCAAATATTATGTTTTGAGTCTTCAAAAATTATGTATATTCGGCTATCAGATATTGAAGTGCTGTCTTTGGGATTATGTTTGAATACTTTTACTTTGTTATTTTCAGGCTGATATAGATTTAGTCCGTCCATTGTAGCTATCCATATTCTACCTTTGGAGTCTTGAAATATTGAGGTGCACAGGGGCGAGGAGATATTTTCTATTTTAAAAAATTGATTTGTTTCTGGCAAAAAGCGATAAACTCCGCCGCCGTAAGTTGCTATCCAAAGCCAATGATTTTTGCCTTCTATTATTTTCCATATTCTATTTGTTTGTAATATTGTATTACTTTTGTTATATTTTTTTATAACTTTATTTGTTTTTCTGTCAAAAAGATTAAGACCTTTTTTGTCTGTTGCTATCCAAAAATTACCTCTTGAATCCTCCAAAATAGAGCGTATATGATTACCTGAAAGACAAGCAGGACAATCTGGTTTTGCTGTAAAATGGATAAATTTTCGTTTTTGTTTGTTCCATTTATTCAGCCCACCGTCAACAGTTCCTACCCATATTGTGCCGTTTTTGTCCTCATAGAAACTTCGCACTTGATTGGAGCTAAGACTTGTCTCGTCATAAGGGTTATGGCGAAAAAGGAGCAATTCCTCCACTGCCCTATTCCATATGTTAACACCTCCGAGAGAAGTACCTATCCAAATGATATGGGCGTCGTCCTCGTATATTGAAAGTAGGTTATTCACAGAAAGGCTATGGATATTTGTCGGGTTATGAAAAAAGCTTGTTATATTGTTATTGACAGGGTCTAATCTATTTAATCCGTAGCGGGTAGTTATCCATACAATCCCTTGATAATCAATGAGAATGTCTGTAATATAGTTATCAGAGAGTCCATTTTTTGTAGTAAAAACAGTTATTTTGTTGTTGGATAGGTCAAAATAAACCAGCCCTTTTGTTGTACCTATCCAAAGATTGCCGTATATGTCAGTTTTTAAAGCAGTAATATTATTAGAAGGAAGTTTTTTCAGAATATTTGTGTCGTAATAGGTAAATTTATCCAGCGTTGTATCGTATAGGACTAATCCTTTACGCGTTCCTATCCATAGGTCTCCGTCTTGTGTTTGTATTATTTTGTTGATATAATTATATTTCTGTGGTAATTTTATAGTAATAAATTTTTGTCTTTTTTGCAGAAATTTGACTAATCCTTTATCTGTTCCAATCCAAAGGGTATTTGCGTCTCCGGCTATATCTGTTATAAAATTTGATGGTAATTGATTTTTATATTTTGTGAAAGATAGGAATTTATCTTTAATTCTATTGTATAAGTTTATTCCGCCTGTTTGCGTACCTACCCACAATTGGTGAATAGTGTCAGGTGTTTGATATAAACATGTTATAATATTATCGCTTAGTCCATATTTTTGGTAATTGTAATAAGTTTTTATGTTATATCCGTCATATCTGTTAAGTCCGTCCAGTGTTGCGAACCACATAAAACCTCTGAAATCCTGGACAATGTCAAAAACACTGCTTTGTGAAAGCCCTTCTGCAACTGAAATATGTTCAAATTTGATGTTATAAGGCAATTGAGCATATAAGGAACTTATGATAAAATAGGCAATTATATAGAGGCGTTTCATTACGATTTTTTTATATGTTAACGCAAAAAATGTTCAAAAAACATACAGAAAAAAATTTTTCGTCAAAATTAGGGGAGAAGATAAATGTAGCCTTTTTTTTGTATTATATTTCCTTGATAATCAATTATTTTTATGACATAATTATAATATCCGGGAGATAAAATTTTACCTTTATAAGTACCATCCCAATAATTGTTATTATGAGGGGCATAGAATATAGTTTCACCATTTTTATTGAAAATCAAAACCTCTACATTAGCAGCAAATGCGACCTTTGGAATAAAATATCTATTTTCTCTTATATGACTTGAAGGGCGTATTGCATTAGGAATAGAAATGATAGGCTTTAAAGGCAATTTTAAAATCTTAGAAGTACTTTCACCGTGTAGACTGTATATATTAGTTCCTTTTTCGACTGCTGTTATAAAAAAATATAAATATTTAGCATTTGGGTCAGGAGATAAATCTTTTATACTCAATAATGCAGAACTATCCTGAGTTCTAAGCACTTCTATATAACTATTACGCCGTTTATAAAATACTCTATAATAGGCAGTTCCGTTAATATAGGAAGAATATGTATTCCAATATAGCAAAATTTTATCCTCTTTTTGCTCACCATACAATGTTATTGGTTTGA
>CAZWVR010000174.1:0-3119 GCA_964637235.1 uncultured Bacteroidales bacterium
ATACCACTCAGGTATTTTAGCGTCTAAATCAGTAGAAATCTGGCAATCAGAAACATACCTAACATCCTGATTATCAATATTACCACCTTTTGAAATTTCTTCTATTTTCAGTTCCCTCAGAGCATCTTCCAATATTTGTTTAAAAGTCTCAATACCAATATCATTTATAAAGCCGCTTTGTTCAGCTCCAATAAGATTTCCGGCACCACGTATATCCAAATCTTGCAAAGCAATATTAAATCCACTACCAATTTCTGTAAAAGTTTCAATAGTCTGCAAACGACGTTTAGCATTTGTATTTAGCGACGATACTGGGGGTGCCAATAAATAACAGAATGCCTGACGATCAGAACGCCCTACCCTTCCACGTAGCTGGTGCAATTGGCTTAATCCAAATTTATGGGCATTGTTTATAATTATTGTGTTTACGTTAGGAATATCCAAACCATTTTCAATAATAGTAGTTGTTATCAAAACATCATATTGACCATTTATAAAATCTGTCATAATTTTTTCCAATTCCGAAGGTTTCATTCTGCCGTGAGCAATTGCGGTTTTTATTCCAGGAATAATTTTATGCACAAAAGCTTGTAAAGATTCTAAGGAAGCAATATCATTATGTACAAAAAACACCTGACCATCCCGTTTCAATTCATATTCAATAGCCCTACGTATAATATCAGCATTGAAAGTATGAAGCTCTGTAATGATTGGACGTCTATTAGGAGGAGGCGTATTAATTATTGATAAGTCTCTTGCGCCCATTAGAGAAAACTGTAAAGTTCTCGGTATAGGTGTAGCTGTTAAAGTCAAAGTATCTACATTGACTTTAATTTGTCTGAGTTTTTCTTTCACAGCGACACCAAAACGTTGTTCCTCATCAATAATGAGTAAACCTAAGTCTTTAAATTTCACATCTTGACTTACCAGTCTATGTGTTCCAATAATAATATCAATTTTACCATCTGCGAGTCTTTTCAAAGTTTCTCTCTGTTGCGCGGGAGTTTTAAGCCTGCTTAAAAAATCTACCTCCACAGCAAAATCTTTCAATCGTTCGGAAAAAGTTTTATAATGCTGATAAGTTAGCACAGTAGTAGGACATAATAAAGCTACTTGCTTGCCATCTAATACAGCTTTAAAAGCAGCTCTTATTGCAACTTCTGTTTTACCAAAACCAAAATCTCCGCATACAAGTCTATCCATAGGGACAGGCTTTTCCATATCTCGTTTCACACTTTCGATAGCTTCGGCTTGATCAGGGGTTTCCTCAAACATAAAAGAAGCTTCCAGAGCCTCCTGCAAATAATTATCCGGGGAAAAAGCAAATCCCTTAGCTTGCATACGCTTTGCATATAAAGCTATCAATTCACGTGCGATATCTTTTACTTTTCGTTTAGCTCGCTTCTTTAAATTTTTCCAAGCTCGGCTATTAAGGCTATGTATCGTAGGCACCTGCCCTTCCCCACCCTTATACTTAGAAATTTTATACAAAGAATGTACATTAACAAAAAGCCTATCGCCACCTTTATAATCTATCTGAATAACCTCTATTTTGCGTCCTGCATTTTCAATTGTTTTTAACCCCCTAAAAATACCTATACCAAAATCATTATGAACAACATAATCGCCAGGCTTTAAATCATTTAACTCTTTAAGCAACTGAACATTCTTAGAACGCTGATGAGAGTAGTCTTTTAAATAATACCTATGAAAACGACTAAAAATCTGATGTTCTGTAAAAAACGCTATTTTAATATCCTCATCAATAAATCCCTCTTTTACTATCAAATTGATATGATTAAAATCAACAGGACTATTTATCTCTGTGGAACTAAAAATATCTCTCAACCTCTGTATTTGCTTCGGATTTTTTGATAAAACAAAAACATCAAAACCCTGCTTCTGAATATCCTTCATATACTTAGCCAATAAAGCAAAATTTTTTTGAAATAAAGGCTGTGGACGAGCTGAAATATTATACTGATTATCAGTTTGAAACAGAGACGAGTTTGATATATCAATAACCTGTCTTTTTTCAATCTCTGAATATAGCTCCTCATAACTGCTAAATTCTACTTTTGTAGTATCAAAATCAGAAGAAACCTCTATAACCGGATTCTGTTTATAATTAAATTTTATCGCCTCTAAAATGTTTTTTAAATCAAAGAAAATTAAAATGCTATCCGAAGCTAAATTTTGCAAAAAACTAACTTTTTTACTTGAAGTGGACACAGAAATATTCGGTAAAATAAACACTTTTTCATATTCCTTTAAAGACCGCTGGGTTTCTAAATCAAAAGACTTTATTTTTTCAATTTCATCACCAAAAAAATATATACGATAGGGATAATCAGTAGCAAAAGAAAAAATATCAACAATATTACCTCTACGAGCAAATTGTCCAGGCTCATAAACAAATTGTACTTTTGTAAAATTCTCCTCCAAAAGCCACTCCTCCAAAAATTCACTGTCAATACTATCTCCAACTTTCAAAATAAACTCTTCGGATAAAACCTCATCCTTAATCGGCGTTTTTTCAGAAATAGCTCGTCCATAGGAAACTATTAACATTGGCTCTGTGCTCTGCGAAACACGACGCAAAACCTCCGAACGCATCATTACATTCGGCTGATAAAGACGTTTAGAGACAGAAACAGCTGAAAACTTTAATGATGACGGAAAAAAGTAAACCTCTGATTCTGTTATGTTTTTCATATCCTCATAAAAATATGCAGCATCCTCTGCATCGTCAAAAACAACCAAGATAGTTCTACTTAATCGCCGAAATATCTCTCCTACCCAAAAAGCATAATATGAAGGCAAAAATTTTTTTATACTAATTGCAGAAACTCCATTCTCTAAATCTTTGATTACACTTTTCAATGCATTATGTCCACTTATTAAACTACGTAAATCTGTCATCATTCCAAAAATTTCTGAGACAAAATTAGTCATTTTTTTAATCGAAAACCCCTAATTCCAATAACAATAATAAAAAATCGCCAACTACTCAGTCAAAATATTTTTAAAAAATAGTTATTTTTGCCTCAACTTTTAAAAAATCATTATGAAAATTCTTACAATTATTGGAGCAAGACCACAATTTATAAAAGCCGCCG
>CAZWVR010000175.1:0-3040 GCA_964637235.1 uncultured Bacteroidales bacterium
AATCGTTTAACTAAACATTAATTAAAATGGTATGTAATTAAATTATTATGTAGAGTTTGCTGATTTTCTACCATCAACAAACGTTCAATATTTCTGTTTTGTTGATGATAGAAAATCAGCAAACTCTAATTATTTCAACAGATAAAATTATGAAAAAAATATTTTTTATTTCGGAACTTTTATTTTTAAATGCATTTACGCTGATATCTCAATCGTATTCTTACGAAACAATAAAAAATTACAGACCTTTTTATTATGACGATTCTATTATAAGCAGATATGAATTTCTGGCCGATTCTATTTTCGAAAAAGGAACGGATTATTATGATTCCTGTTTCTCGATGATAGATTTGCCTTTTTTGAAAAAACCTTCACTTCTAAATAAATACAAAATTTTTAATTCATCATATAAAATATTCATTGACAGCAATATAAGTCCATCTGATTTTTCGGTTAATAAATTTAATGCCACAGCAATATTGATTTTTGATAATGGAGGTTTAGATTCGATGCTCGACTCTTTAAATTATGTTATAAAAGGTCAGGATAAACATTATTACCACCTCAAGTGTTATTATAATGACGATAGTATTCTTGAGCGAATTGTATTTACAAAGTTCAATAATAAATCGAAAATGATTTCGCGGGATATTCAAAAACCTGTTCGATCAATTAAAATAAGTTATTATCCCGATGGAAATCTTTTTTGTTTTGTAGAGAAAGAAAACAATGTGGTTTTAAGAAAATACTTGTACAATGATGAAGAATCAAAATTAATTTATGCCTCAAATATCGTTAAACTAAATCGTCATTACAAAAGGTTGAATATAGATTATTATAAATCAAGGATTCTAAGATTATTTACTGTCGATACTATTGCTGATTTATACGATGGTTTAGTTCTTATAGGACCCAAGCATTACGGTAAGTATGATAATATTAAAGTAGAAAAAAATGGTGTAATTATATACGATGAATACAATCCGCGGTTTTCCGGCGGGAGCGTTTATGTTCAAAGCGAATTTGATAAGAACACATATTTTTATTATTTCTTTAACGTTTTTAGAAAAATACAGGCCTTTTCGATACTACATTACACCGGTGATTTAGAACAAGTTACAAAATACCAAATCAAATGTGGAAAAATAAAAAAGGTTTATTATTTTGTCCGAAAATATAACAAATCGGTGCAACGTTTTTAAAGGTAACAGGTGATTTAAATTTTTAATAATTTCTATAATTTTGCATGTCGATTATGAAATATAATTTCAGAAAACAGAAAGTTTTTTTTCAACAAACATCTTCTCAGTCGTGATTATAAAAAGCCCCATATTTTTAATCGCACTGATTATTGTTGTTTTAAGCAGCTGTAAAACAAGGAAATACGAGAATTTGGATTGTAGGAGTGTTTTTATTTACGAGACATTGTATTTTAATGTTTTGGAATATGATCATACAAATATTGCATTCAAGATTCAATATAAAAGCAAGATTGATTCGGTAGTTTTATTCTCAGGAACTGCCTTTGATATATTTCAGCTGAAAAGCAAAAGTGAAAAAAGATACATCAAAACATTTTATAATTTAATTTATAATGATGATGCATATCTTGTTGATTCGTTGCAATATGATAAATTCAAAAAATTCATTATTCATAATGACGACAATTTGGACAGCTTATATAATCTTGGAAAAAATTCCTTTGTCAATTATTGTAAAAACAATGCTAATAATTTCACGGACAATGAGATACTTCATGCAATATATTTACTATACCAATATAACATTAATGGCTGGAAAAAATTAAAAGCCGGCGATTCTTATCTATATTTTGAAGAATTCAATTGTGAAAAATCACATCCTTCTTGGTTAGATTAATATACAATTGCAACAAAGTAACTTTTTCCCTACCTTTGCCCCACAATGAAACCACAACTCACACACGGAAACCAAATTACAAACCCGCGAAGTCGCGCCCGAGGAACCCCCAATCCTCTCTCCACAACCAAAAAATCCAAAACAACCCCAACCTTCGACTACTTCGGAGCCTGCTACTACAGCTCGGGGCTGAGCGTGTGGTTGTCGTTTGATGCCTTGGCGGATAAACATCCTAACTTCACCCCGTATGCTTATGTTTACAATAATCCTATAATGTTTATAGATTTGTGGGGATTAGAGGGGATAAAAGACCCAAATGGAAATGAAGGAAACGCCGGAACAGGATATAAACAAACAGCAGATAAAAAATATTTATACGGTAAAGGACTGAAAACTAAGGTTTGGGATCTTGATTATCAAGCAGATGAACATTACGGCAAAGATGGAGGAGGGATGGCGGATTCATATACAAAAGGCGGATATGTTGATTATAATGGTCCGGATATTGACTTTGAGAATTATGGGAAACCAAATGCAAAAAAAGAAACACATAGTGTTAAAAATTCTTCGAAATTATCAACAACTCCATGGATGGCTTATGCTAAAAATGAGTTACACAAAGGGGTTTCGGAAATAAGGGGTTCTGCAGCAAATCCCGATATTTTAAAATATCTAAAGTCTGCTAATATTAAAACAGATTCTGATGAAAAATATGGTTGGTGTGCTTCCTACGTTAATTGGTGTTTACAGCAAGCAGGAATAGATGGTGCCGGTGCAAGGGCAAATAGTTATCATAGCTGGGGATATAAACTAAAGGAACCAAAATACGGAGCTATTGCAATTTTTACTAATAGCCATGTTGGTTTTTATGTAGGAACAAAAGGTGATAATTATATTATATTACACGGTAATTGGTCTGATAAGATTCAATTAAGTGATTACATTAAAAAAGGTCAAATAAGAGAGTTTAGATTTCCTAATGGATATTAAATACATTAAAGATGAGAATAATTTATATAATAATAGCTTTGTTGGTATCAGCATGTTCTGGAATTACAGATAACTCAGAACATAATTATACAATTAATAATCAAACAAATAATTCAGAGGATTTTTCGATTTTCTGGAGACAATATAGAGAGAAAGTACTTAAGCATGATAT
>CAZWVR010000176.1:0-2958 GCA_964637235.1 uncultured Bacteroidales bacterium
AATCGTTCCAGCGGTCTTCTAAACGTCGCTGCTGAAATTATTCTTTGGGCGTAAAAACTTTGACAAATTATAAAAAACAATAATTTGAGACTTGAGACGATGGACAAGGCAAATTCATCACCTGTAGACAAAACGTATCCAGATGCCTTGACAAATCTTTTCGTCGGCATATTTGCTGGGAACATACTATTTTCGATACAAAAGATTCATTTTTTTGAGATAAATCTATTCAGTCTCAATAATATTTTATTATTAATGAATGAACTTATCTACCTTGTGTATTTGATTTTCGGCTATTTTACGCTTTTCCGTGTATATCATCGTGATTCTATCTTTTTTAAAAAGAGTTATAATCATGATGAAAAAGAATTGATAAAATATAAGTTTACAGCTTTAGCATTAGTAATTGCGCTATTAGCATTAGTTCCTAATTCCTTTTCCCTAGAATCATCCATTAAATTTTATCCTATCCTTTGCTTTATCCTCGTTTTTGATATGGTGTGGATATATTTTTATTCGAGAATTTCGAATGATGCTATGAATAGCAATGAATTATCGTTAGGATATATTTTTGACGCTTCAGGAATATTCGTATCGTTATTTACATTCTCTTTATTATTAGAATGGCAATCAGCAGAGAAAATTTTAGGAAATAACTTATTTTGTCTGATTACAATATTATTGCATATTGCTTATTTTTCACCATTTATATCACTTTATATTAGGCATAAAAAGATATGAAATCTCCAAGAAAAGCAATAGATTATTATAACGAATTTGCCCCAGAGTACGATAAGTTAGCAGAAGAATACTATTGGCTAAGCCCAAGAGTTATGTTTGGTATTATGTTCAAATATATTCAACCTGACCATAAATTATTGGATATTGGCATAGGTACTGGATTAAGTTCGGAGCCGTTTAAAAGAATGGGATTGAAAATATATGGTGTGGATGGCTCCGAGGAAATGTTACATCTGTGTAGTAAGAAGGGTATAACATCGAATTTGGTTCAGATAAACTTAGAAAATGAATCGCTACCTTATGAAGATAATTTTTTTGATATTGTAATAGCGAATGGTGTTTTATATTTTTTATCAAATATTGAAAATATCTTAGGTGAGGCGATAAGAGTCCTAAAACCAACTGGCATTTTATGCATTAACTTTGAAGAATTATTTGATGGAATTAATGAGGAATACAGGAACCTGTCCAATTGTGTTATTTCAAAAAAATTGAAAGAAAAAACCGGCGTCTTGGTTTTTAAATATAGCATGGAATACATTAAATCAATTTTGTTAAAATTGAATATTCAAATTAAAGAGGTTATGAGATATTTTGCATATAAGTCACCAACTACGAAGGAAGATGTATATTTTACTCTATTAGTGATAGAAAAAAAATAGGAGAGGAGAATGACATTTCAAGAAGCATTAAATTTAACATTGCCTACTTTAATATTATTGTTAATCTTTTTTTGTATCGGTATATTTAGTTTTTTTAAAATAAAAAACTCAAAACAGTTTTATTTTGGTTCAAAAAATATAGGCATTTTATCATTTGCAAGCAATATTTTTGGGACAAATTTTAGCTTTATAACCGCGGTTTTTGTATTACTTTTTTGGTCATATAACTTTGGATGGAATGTCTTATGGACGGTAGCTACAGCTATTATAGGAATGATTGTTTTTAGTTTGCCAAAAATTACGCCGGTAAGCGCTCAATTTCTAGAAAACGGAAATACCCTACATGAATATATTGCCGGAGATTTAACAACATTTCATTCTGTACGAATTGTTTCTGCTCTTGTCACTGTTTTTACAATGTTGGGATTCGTGGCAGCACAAGTATATATATTTGCTGGGTTTCTATCATCTTTTTTTGACATCCAACCCTTGTTAATAGCTTCCATTATATTTGTATTTCTTATTGGTTATACGTTACTGGGAGGATTTGATTCTGTAATTCGTACAGATATGATCCAATCAATACTGATATTCATTGGTTGTATTACTTTGTTCAAAATAGTCCATGAGTTATCTCTATCAATTGATTTGAAGATTGACCAATTGTCATTTAAACCTTTGCCGCCGTTTTATCTCCCTATGTTAATTGTCATTAATGGACTTTGGCAGTTTTCGGCGATGGATATGTGGCAACGAGCCGTCGCCTCTAGAAATATCAAAGTAGTAAGAATAGGTTCTGTTCTCGGCGGTGTATTTTTTTTAATAGCGTCTACTTTTGTTATTATTTTAGGATTCTATCTGAGAGCTTCTCACATCCAATCGAGTACTCAATTGATCAATGATCCATTTAGGTTAATATCAGATATTATTGAGCCAGATAAACTCTCAACTGTAATATTATTTGCTTTCTTTGTATCCGCTTTTTTGTCTACAGCAGATAGTATGCTCATCGCAGCCAGCCAGGCTTTTATGGTTGATATTTATGCGACTAAGACTGAAAAGCAAATAACTCTAAAGATGGCTAGATTGTCAGTATTCACTCTGGGGATTATATGCTTTGGATTAAATCTGTTAATATTTAAATTCTTTCCAGGTTAGCTAGTAATTGCCTTTTTGTTGACCTTTTGTTCTTGTCTAATTGTACTATTACCGTCAATTGGTTTGAGGACATATTTATCCTTTATTAAAATTAACCATTATCCAATGCTTTTAAGTATATTGTCCGGTCTTATTTTTTCTATTGCAATGGGGATTATAACTATTAAAAATCCGACTATTCAGAATTTCATTCCTGTTGCTAGTCTTTTTGTTTCTGCGTTTATTTTATTTTCAACAGTACCATTTTGCCTTTTAGATGAAAGCCTTGATGAATAGTACGCCCAACAAGGCGCTGCAGGTGACCGCCGATCCGCTGCGCTCCTCGGCGGCACCTGAGCTGGACCGTTATGCAAATATAGGATAAAGAATGATCCCAGCTTTTAATCAGTCGGGAGTA
>CAZWVR010000177.1:0-2957 GCA_964637235.1 uncultured Bacteroidales bacterium
TGCGGTACATATTTTGTTGCAGATTCATACGGAGATAAGGGATTTTTCGAGAACGGACGATTGCGTCCCGTAATGTTGGTTGTGGGCAATCTGCAAACGGGAAAGTATGATGTGCTCCTACATAATACTATGTCATACGCGGGAGGCAACCAGTGCACACATACACATCCGTATTTTACAGCCGATAATAAATATGTTATATTCAATGCCAATCCCGCGTACGGACCTGCTCAGATATTTGCGGTCACGGTACCAGATGAATTTTTGAAAAGATTGGATGAATAACGCAGCATCGCGTGAGAACCTTGGAAAACTCCTATGCAGTTTCTGTCAGAAAAGTTATAGTTTCTGCAATCCTATCAGATTAGGAAAGAAAATTTTATCTGGAATTTTTGGCATGTTTCATAATTATGCGATTTTACTTGACAGTTTGGTGTAAAAAGTACGTAGTGGTCCTATGATATATATTTATAGTTCCGGTGAGATTATATAGTTATTTGTAATCTAACTATTTAGATGTATGAGAAAGTGTTGCCTTTGGTGGTGTATTATTGATATTTTTAACAGGATTATTTATTATGAAATAATGGTGTTTTTGGTTGTTTTTTAGAACTCCTGTTTGATTAAGTATTATATCAATAACATGTTGTTGTTGTTTTGTGCCGGTAAGGCGTTCTATAGGAGAGAGACCTTTATATTTACCTCTTGTAGAGATTTTTCTGTTTAGATAAAAAACAATTAAATTTAATGTTTGTTGTGATATTTGTCCTGAACAAGCATTTAAGTACTGTCTTAATACGGAATTTTTTGCTTCTATAGGAGAACTTGAGCGGATGCATTGTTCTAAATTTTTCAGGAATTTATCGACGTGTCCTGCTATACCTTCATCTTGTGCTATTAGTAAAATAATATCCAATTTTTCCTGTGCTTCCTGATAAAGTTTTTTAGCCTTCTGATACTCTTTTACTGCAAAACTTTTAAGCCTTTTCAGGTATATAACAGATAATTCTTTTATCATATATTCCGGCAGTATCGCTTCGTACTCTTTTAATACTTTTTCGACTTCATCTATGTACGGGAAATATTCCTCTATATGTTTTCTTAAAAAATCTACTGCCTGTTGTATTTTCTTGTATGATTTAAATTCTTCTTCTATTAAATCTAAAGCTGCCATAACATCTCCATAAATTATATCTTTACTTCTAAAAGTTCCGTCCTCTTCAAAAGGATTAAATGCATTATGTAGTTCATTATGTAAGAAATAATAGCAATCATATCTATCAATGTTGTTTTCCGTTTCTTGTGATATTTCAAAATATTTTTCCATAGCTTTTAATTCTGCAGCCTCGGATTTTCTATTATTTAATATGCGAAGCTGCTCTTCCTCTTTTTCTATGGAATTTTCAGCTGCTCTCAGAAATGACCCCATAAAAGGGTCAAATTTATATAGTAAATGAAATAAATCCGCTTGGGCAATAAATTGCAGTTTTTCCGTTGCTTTATGCAATCCCGAACCTAAATCTTTAACTATTTTTTTTACTTTATAACCTTTATCAATTAATTGTTGAAAACATTTTTCCCATGTTTCTCCGCTTCTATTTTTAGCTATTATACCTGTTAAGGTACAATGGCTTTCTGCTTCCAATATAAAAAGAATTGGTGTATTATTTACAAAAATCTCATCAGCTAAAATTGTTACGGGTTTATCAACTTTAGGCAAGTCATCAATTGTATTGGAAGCAATTTTGTTCAGGAATTGAGAAATATATCCTATGCTGCTAAAAGGGAGGTCGAAATATTTTAATAACCTCGAAATATCTTCAATTGATGCTTTACAAATTAACCTTGCAGCTAATATGAACCTGTGGATATAATCATAAGCTTCAATATCATTTTGCAATTTTTGCTCTTCATACGTACTGAAAAAATTTGTTATCATATCTTCTTGCATATATATAAATTGACGTGAAACATTGTAAAATTCTGCAAGGTTTGTTACCAATCCATATTGCCCTCGATTTACTATACATTTCGCTGCAATTTTTATCCTATCTTCTATTGGGATATCAGGTCTTTTAAGATTCCTCATTGTTTTTCCTCCTATATTGAAATTTTATTATTAAATTTTTAATTTAATAATAAACTATCACAGAAACCATAGAATTCCAATTATATTCAACTAATTTTTCTAAAACATTATATAAAAGCAGAATTCATCTCTTGCACACCTAATCGCTCAACTAAATATTCAAATTCTTCGATTAAAAAACAGAAGAGGCGCAAACTTGACAGATATTCTTTATGGTAAGGTAAATTTAACAAAAACGGAAGGTCAACTCCCTCAATACTCCGACTCCTCTCGCACGTAACTTCCAACAGATATATACTTCCCTCTCTCGTGACTTTTAATATCTAAACAAAATATTCCCTTTACGGAATTGTTTTGTTATATATCACAGAACTCCGACTAACGCATAAAAATCAATCCATACTTTTGGAGAATTATCAAATTCATTACTTCGCAAAGTCACGCGATACTTTAGAGTAGATTAGGAAGATGACGATAAAAAAAATTTTCATGGGAAGTTCGAAGAAGATATAAACGAATCTCAAAAAATTATTGGAAACTAATGAAAAATACAATATCTTTATAGATAAACTGTAAAGTACAAATGAAGCTTGTCAATTTTTAATCCTGTAAATTTTGTAAATTTTGTTAATCCTGTCTAAAAAAATAATTTGAAACGCTTTTTCGTAAGATTTTGCTACGGAAGTATTAAGTCTCTGTCCGAAAAGTGGTATAATTCTGAAATCTAAGTTTATTAGGACAGAGACTAAATATTCTTAACTCATTAGTTTCGCCTCAGAGGCCGCGCAAGTAAAATTTCCGAAAATAAGGTTCCGATACAAACTTTTCCGAGGTAAAATAACTGAATTTATATGACTAAAAACGGAAC
>CAZWVR010000178.1:0-2875 GCA_964637235.1 uncultured Bacteroidales bacterium
TAAATATCATAGATACCACTGATTTAAGATTTGAAAGCAAATAATTATGAAAAAGATAATATTTATTATATTGTCAATATTATTTTTATTAAGTGCAAAAGGACAGAAAGTTGCTTTGAAAGAAATAAAAACCTGTGCAAAAAATTATTTTTCTTTAGTGAATGGAAATATTTCATTTGAAATAGATACTATTTATCCCCAATTTTATAATGGTAAAATCGTTTATTACATAGTTACTTTTAATCCTAAAGGATATGTAGTTGTATCGAATAATAAATCTGCTGTACCTATTATAAGTTATTCAACAAATAAAAGATATTCCATGTTTCATAATTCTTCTTATATTAAATGGATGGAACGATATTCATATATTATTGATAGCGTAAATACTTTGAATGTTGTAAATGAGGAAAATCAAGAAAAATGGGATAATATTTTGAAAAATATAAACAGAAATAAAATAAAAGCTTATGTATTACCTTTAATAAAAACACATTGGGGACAAGGATATCCTTACAACAAAGATGTCCCATCCGGAACAAATTGCAATAATAACCATTGTTATGCGGGTTGTGTTGCTACTGCTATGGCGCAAATTATACGATATTGGAATTATCCTGTTTATTCACCACTTGAAGGTTTTTATGACTACTGTAACATGCCTGCTGAAACAGGCTCTTTTGATACAGAAACTAAAAGAAATGCTGTTGCAAAATTAATGCATGAGTGTGGAATATTAAGTTCTATGAATTACTGTTTTTACCACTGTGAATCTTTCGCTTGGCCTGTAAATGCAAAAGATGCTTTTAACTCTTATTTTAATTATTATGTCGATATTGTTAGAAGAGAATGGTATAGCAAGAAAAATTGGATAAAAAAAATAAAAAACAGTTTGGATAATAAATATCCGGTTTTATATTTTGGTTTAAGTGGAACAATAAGTGTTGAAGGTCATGCTTTTGTAGTTGATGGTTATAACAGTGATGACAAGTTTCATATAAATTGGGGGTGGGAAGGTTATGATGATGGATGGTTTGATTTTGGAGCCTTTGAAAGTGGGGGGGATAATTTTAACCATCATGATAGGGCATTAATAAATTTACATCCAAAAAGTACAACAGATTGTAACAATACTTTAGTTGTATTTAACGAATATAAATATTTACCTGATTTAGTAGCATTTTACTATTATCCTATAGCGGGTACCATTAAAACCGGCAATAACATAATTATTACATCTACGGAAAATGTTCATTACAGAGCATACGACGAGATTGTATTGGAAAATTTTGCAACGGAAGACGGCGCGGATTTTACGGCGGAGATAGTACCCTGTCCGATGGATTGCGGTATTTATACCGATTACAAACAGACTTCTAAATCCTCTGATAATTTATCCGATATGGAGTGGCAGAATAGTAATGATAAAATACAAATTTATCCCAATCCGGCAGGAGAAGTACTTTATATAGAAGGAGATTTTGATGATTCCGATAATGAAGTGCAAATATACAATTTGTTAGGGGATATGGTTGTTAGCCGACATATAGGAGGGAACAAGGCTACGATAGACCTGTCAAGTTTACCGGCAGGAGTTTATGTAGTAAAAGTATTCTCAGATGATTACCGATTTAGTTATCAACAAAAAATAATCAAACAATGAAAAGAGTAATTTTAGTACTCATTTTTTTGCATTTCAACATTTATTTGTTTTCCCAATACAATAATAAATGGGGAATTTCCTTAGAATTGTCAAAATCTTTTGAATACTCTATTTTTTCCAAGGACCCAATAGGTGTTGGTGTAGGTTTTCTTAAAATCATAGGTAAAAATAATTTAGAACTCAATTTATCTTTTTCTTTTTTAAAGCAAGAGTTTGGAAGAAGTAATACATATACATTTTTTTATCAACCGAATATTTTATTTATTCATCCTATTGCTCACAAAAAATCTTTTCAAATAAATACAAAAGTAGGTGGAGGTTATTCTTTAATAAAAATTTATAATGAAGATTACGAATACAAGTCATTACAAAAAGGATTTAACCTTAGTGGTGGTTTACAATTAGCTTTACTCAAATTCGAACATATATATCCTTTTTTTACTTTTAATGTAATATATACAAGATTGCAAAAAGACCCCGATTTTACTATCCTAAACAGTTATCGTAATATTTGGTTATTGAATTTAGGAATAGGTGTATCGTTTGGAATTGGCAAATTCTCAAAATAAAAATCAATAATTATGAAAAAAATAATGATTTTAATAATATCCGTTTTTATTGGATTTGTAAGTTGCCAAAAAGATAATATAGATTTTGAAAACACCTATTTATCCGTATCGGATTTTAAACATTATTGTCAATGCGACAAAAAATTCTTTTCGCGAAAAAAAGTAAACAATATTATTTCAAATTGCAATGATAAAACTATAAAGATAAAAGGCTATATTATAAACAACATAGATACAAATACTCATGAAATCATTTTGGGAGACATAAAAAACGGTGAAAGCATATCCGTTTATTTTTCGCAGCCTTATTTGGAAACCGACTCCAACTCACACAGAAGCCAGATCTTACAAAAAATTTTATCTACTGATATAAAAAAAAGAATGTATTATTTTATTGCAACATCAAAAGCCACTAGGATTGAATCCGGAATGATGTATGCTCCTAATGTTTATTTGTTGTTGAGAGATGAAGATGATATAATAATAAAATGAAAATGAGAAGGCTATATTTTTTAGAAAAAAATTATTATAATCCTAACAAGTTAACTTGTTAAGATTTGTTGATAAAAAATCGGAAGTTATTTTTATTTGTTATAATAAAATTTGTTATTTTTCGTTAACTTAACGAAATTAATAATTTTTT
>CAZWVR010000179.1:0-2838 GCA_964637235.1 uncultured Bacteroidales bacterium
CGCTCGTCCATAAATTCTCAAAAATTTCCTATCTTTAACTGACAAAAAAATATTAGAGCTATGAACAAACAAATCATTGAATTTGCCGACGGTGTTATGGTTGAGATAGAAACTGATACCCCTACGCCGCAAACAAAAGAAAAACTACCATACCAAGACAAATCTGCTAAAAACGAACAAATGTGGGGAAAAAACGCCCCTGACTTACACAAATCGCTAAATATCAACTGGGCAGAACTATTAGACAAATCCATTACCACAATTGTAAATGCTATAAACAAGCCTTTTCAGAGCCTAAACAAAAAACTCGGAACAACTTCGGCAAGTGTTAGTTTCTCGCTCAAATTCACAGGCGAGGGCAAAATTATTATTGCCAGTGGTAAAGCTTCCGGACAAATGCAAATTACTTTTAACTGGGACTATTCTAAACAACAAGAAAAATGAAACAAGAAAATGACCTGCTAAAACATATTGTCAAAATCTTTGTGAACAATCAATTTTCTGGCTTTGGATTTTTCATCCACAACAATTACATTGCCACGGCTCTACACGTGATTACAAAAGAAAAACCATCTTACGAAAAAGACAGCTCTGACCCGCTGGCTGTTGGAAAGAAAATAAAAGAGCGTGTTCTGTATGAGCCACACGAAATCACCCTGCAAACACTTGCAATAGATGACCCGCCACAAACTTTCACTTGCAAACAAATAGCTGCAACCGACCCTTTGGCAGACTTTGCAATATTAGAGGTAGTGCAGAGCTTTGCTACTACTATTGAAGTTTTTTGCGATACTATTGAGCCAACAACTGAATTATCTATTTATCGCATTATTGACAAAAACCAACCACAGCCAACCCTTTTACCCGCAAAAATTGTTGGCTCGGACATCGCACTGGCAAAAGCTAAACTTTTTAAACTAAATATTTCGGCAGAGGAAACCGAACGGGAAATTTTAAGCGGTAGCAGTGGGTTGCCTGTGATAGACAAAAATTTCAGGATTATTGGCTGGCTTTCAAAAGCCGCTCATTACAGTAATACAGCAGAAGCTTATAAAATAGCCATTGGTCTGTTTGAAACTATTACCGACTTATTGCCATACATCAAATATCCCTCGTTTGACCGTAATTGCTTTAACAATGACAAAAATTTTTATGATATTGCTATCCCTGATGAACCTAAAATCATTTTTAGAAAAACACTCATTGATAAGCTGGAAAAAACTTTAAAACAAAAAAGCATTATACTCACTGGTCCCAAAGGAACAGGAAAATTTTTTATCGCTCGCATACTGCTTGCCCGTAGCAATCCTAAACACTGTTTTTATCTGGATAATGCCATAAACACAGATATTTCAGAAACTTTTATTCGCTCTATCCGTGCCGACCTGCTACAAAAATATGCCATAGAAAAAGATAAAGACAAAAAAATACTCGCTATTATCAAAAAAGATTTTATCCTGCAAGGAGCTGAAAATATATTTATTCTGATAAATAATTTTGTGCCTGACGAGCAAAACATTGCTTTCATTCGCACATTCTTTAATGATAAGAAAATCAAACTTTTAATTTTATCTGAAAAGAATTTTTCTATTGAAAATACTGATTATTTGGAATTTGAAAAAATCACTGTGCCGCCTCTTACTCTGGACGACTGGCTAAACTTTTATAACCGAAAAGCACCGAAAGAATTCGCAAAAGAATTTGAAAAAATCGCTCACAATTCTTATCTTATTAAGTTGATAATGAGACATTTTCTCACTATTTATCCAAAACAAAATGAAATAATATGGGAAAATTTATTATCTGTTTATGGCGATAATCTTGAACAAAAAATTATTTCATTCCTTTTTGACCCTACATTGAAACAAGAGGATAATTATAAAACTCAATTCCTTTTGCCAGAGGAAAAATGGTTTCTGATACAATTGGTAAATATTCTGGTAAAAATAAATGATGATGACAAGATTATTGATTTTAAACAAGAAATATCTTTTTATGAACTAACTTTATTACTTGATACCGAGCTTGACGATATTATATCTTTCAAACAAAGTTTGCAGTATTTTTATTTAAAATTTAACCTAAATAAAGAAAACAAAAACCTGACTTTAAACGATATTTTGCTGTCTTTGCAGGAAAAAGAAATCATCAGTATTAGCAATAAAAAAATATACCTGCCAAAGGAATTAGTGATTAACTTATTTCAATATCTGCAAGAGAATGATAAATATCTTGAAGCAGATTTCTATACTGACCTTATCTCTGGCGTGCAAAACCTTATTTTAGAAAATCTGATAAAAGAAAACCAACAGAATATACAACGAAGTTTATTTTTTGCTGATAACCTGATTACAAATATAGACTACTTACATATCAAGATTTTAAACCTCATTGAATATCTGGCTAATTTGTTTAAAAGCTGGGGAGACTGGGAAAAAGAATGTTTTTACAGGCAAAAATACGTAGAAATAGTAGAGCCTGTGTTCAGGACAGAGCCTATTTGTGATGATACAATTAAAAACTATGAGCATAACCAGGAAGGCGAAAAACGTTTTGAAGCCAGAATTTTTTCCTGCAACAGTGAACGCCACGCCAAAGTGTATTACGACTATGCCGAGTGTTTAGGGCATTTGGGAGATTATGAAACAGCTCTGTGCTATGCAAAGAAAAATATAAACATTATAGAACGCATAACAGATTATTATTCTGCTTCCCGTGGCGCTTTATACAATCTCATTGCTTTGATTTATCATGCACAAGGCGAGCTGGATAAGGCGCTGGAATTTGCTTTAAAGGCTCTGAAAATCAGTGAGCAAGTCCTGCCGGAAAATCATCCAG
>CAZWVR010000180.1:0-2836 GCA_964637235.1 uncultured Bacteroidales bacterium
TTGAATTATAATCTCTAATATACACCAAGGGGTTTTTATCGCTTATTTCTAAATCTTTGGGATCACCAGAAGTGCAAACCCAGCGAAATGGTCCAAACCCATAGTCAAAAAATAGTGGTCCCATAATGTCCTCTACATAAGACGGATATTTAAAAGTGCCGTCAGGTTTAAAAATATCTGCCCCGGCTCTACCTGCTTCTAAAAGAAAGGCATTACCATAGTCCCAGAAATACATACCTTTGGCTGTTATTTTGTTAATAGCTGCTACTTGTCTTTGTAATGATTTATGCACAGCTTCACGGAATTTTTCAGGATTTTCTACCATCATAATATTGGCTTCTTCAAATGTTAAGCCTACTGGATAGTAGCCACCTAAGTAGGGATTATGTAATGAAGTTTG
This sequence comes from uncultured Bacteroidales bacterium, assembly GCA_964637235.1. Lineage (GTDB taxonomy): Bacteria > Bacteroidota > Bacteroidia > Bacteroidales > S143-33 > CAZWVR01. The sequence continues at coordinate 401 of CAZWVR010000180.1, forward strand.
GTCTGAGCCGAGTTCTACTTTGATATTTCTTTCTACAAGCCTTTCCCATAAATCTACTACATTACCCAGATATGCTAATGATAAAGGTTGTTTTTTCTTTTTTGCTTCCAGAGCTTTATCAATTACTGTGTCTAAATCTTCAATAATTTCATCTACCCAGCCTTGTTTATATCTTTTTTGTGCAGCCTGAGGATTTACTTCTGCTACTATACTTACAGCACCGGCAATTTTAGCTGCTTTGGGTTGTGCTCCTGACATACCACCAAGCCCAGAGCTCACAAATAGCATTCCAGAAAGATCACCGTATGGGTCTTTTGTAATTTTCCGTCCTGCATTAAGTACAGTAATTGTTGTCCCGTGAACGATTCCTTGTGAACCTATGTACATAAAAGAACCTGCTGTCATTTGTCCATATTGCGAAACGCCAAGAGCATAAAACTCCTCCCAGTGTTCCGGTTTAGAGTAGTTAGGTATTACCATACCATTAGTTATGACAACTCTTGGTGCTTCTTTATGGGAAGGGAATAATCCTAATGGATGTCCTGAGTATAATACTAATGTTTGTTCGTCTGTCATTTCTGCTAAATATTTCATTGTCAGCAGATACTGTGCCCAGTTTTGAAATACTGAACCATTGCCTCCATAGGTTATTAACTCGTGTGGGTATTGGGCTACTTCTGGGTCAAGATTGTTTTGTATCATTAGCATTATAGCAGCAGCTTGTTTAGATTTATGTGGATATTCGTTTATATTACGGGCATACATCTTATAGTCTGGTCTGAACCGATACATATAAATATGCCCATACGTTTTTAATTCATCGGCAAATTCTTTTGCTAATATAGGATGAAACTTCTTTGGAAAATACCTAAGAGCATTTTTTATTGCCAGACGTTTTTGTTCTGTTGTTAATATGTCCCTTCTTTTAGGAGCGTGTGGCACGCTTTTATCCAAAGGTTTATACGGTGGTAATTCCTCTGGTATCCCTGTAAGAATCTGTTTTTGAAAGTCATTCATAACTTTGGGTTTTGGATTATACAAACTTAATAATTTTCTTTTTTTGACAAAACAATTTATAAACGTCTTTGGTTTAGAATAAGTTTTAATAAATAATTATATTTTTGTAAGATAAAGTTTTATAAAAATATAACTTTTTAATTTGCAAAAAAAGTTAAAAAAAATAACTCTGTCTCTGTCATGCGTTTTTCTTTTTTACACAGCTTAAAAATAGAACTAATCTCTTGAAAATAAGATACTATAAACAAAAAACAATAGTTCTGTTTCGTGTTTGTGGCATTATAGAACGTTATTACTATATGGAATTAAAAAAAATAGACATAAATTTGTAAAAAATCATAAATTATGAAGACAACAACAAAACTTTATGAACCATACAGATATTTAGCAAATGCAAAGGAAATTATAAAGACTAAACTAAAAATAGAGGATGGCTTATATAATGATGCTAAATATGCAAAAATGGCAGCAAATACGGCTTATAATGGTGTTTTGTTTGGGCAACTTACCAACTAAAAATAAATGTTCCCAAAAAGCAAAAAGGCAAAAGAGGCGAAAGTATTGACTTTTATCGTGAGCTAATGGCTAAACATAACAAAAAAATGCTCAAAATATTAAATGAAATATATAATTCGCTTCATTTATTTGCTGGATATGATGGAAGTCTATTAGTTTCTAATCTCAAGGAAAGGCTAAAACTTGCAAAAGAATTAATAGACTGGATTTATAAGCAGGTGAAGGACAAACTTTGAATATAGATAGTTTTTTTTAATATTTTTAAATTTTAACAATGGAAATTTTGGGTATTCTTTTAATCATTCTTTTGATAATAGCCTATTTTATTGCATTCATAATAAAATCCATAGAGTTTTTATTCAAAAATCCCAAGTGGTTTTTTATTAAGGCGGCTATTGGCGGAGCGATAATAGGAATAATTTATCTGACTACAAAGGATATAGAAGATACTTCCGTAGCAATAGGAATTGTTTTGGCTATTTATACAATTCTCTTATTCAAAATATATTGAGCAAGAATTTACATAAGTATTTTCCACCTTTACCCGCCCAGCAACCGCTCAATCTCTGCCAGGCGTTTTTCCTTTTCTGCACGGCGGACTGGGTCTTGCAACCGGGCAAGGGAGCGTTCCTACACATTATGGCAAGAATAAAAACGCCGAGACGCTTGCCTCGGCTTTGTGGACCCGATGGGACTCGAACCCACGACCTCTTGAATGCCATTCAAGCGCTCTAGCCAACTGAGCTACGGGCCCCTCTTTGCAAAGAGCAATGCAAAGATATAATATAAAACAGAAATTTGCAAACTATTTTCTGCCTATCCCAGAATAATAAAATCCGTGTTTACGCACTTCGTCAGGTTCGTATATGTTTCTGCCGTCAAAAATAGCTTTGTGGCGCATTA
>CAZWVR010000181.1:0-2815 GCA_964637235.1 uncultured Bacteroidales bacterium
GGCCAACCCGAAGTCAATGAAATTAATGAATTGTTTAACTTTTAAAAATTGAAAGTTCTGAAAAAGATTGAAAAAAAGAAAAAATAGTTGGAAACCTTCATGACAACAAAAAATTTAATGCAATTGTTTTATCAAATTATTTATATGATGCAGATGTTTTTAATGATAAGTACTGTACCTCTTGTAAACATTTGTATATTTGTGGTGGAGGTTGTCCAGCAAAAAGATTAACAGAAATAGATAAACCTAAAAAACGAAGTTGTCATATTTTCAAAAATCACTTATCAGAATTGTTACAATTGCATTATGAAAACGTTTAAAATTTCAGTGACATTACTATTTTTTTTGATAGATAGCTTATCTTTTTATGGTCAAATCATTAAAGGACGAATAGTTGATAAAAATCATTCAGGTATTGGGTATGCAACCATTCGGTTGATGGCAGGCGATAGTTTATTTTCTGCAACCATATCGGATACTTCTGGTCATTTTACATTGTCTGCTAAAAATATAAAAAATAAAAATTATACTTTGTGTATTGATTGTTTTGGGTTCGTTGCTAAAAAGATAGATGCTTCCCATATAAAAAGAAAAATGGGAGATATTATTTTGCAACGAGATGTAAAAGTGCTAAAAACTATAAAAATAATCGGAGAAAAAGATAAAAAGACAGTATTAAGCGCTAAAACTATTCTAAGAATAGACACCAATTTATCCAAATCTTCTGCAAACTTGATGGATTACATGAACAAGACACAAGATATAATTGTAGATAAAAAAAACAAGGAAGTCACTATTGCAGGAAAAAACGGACATGCATTAATTTTGATAAATGGAGCCTTGTCGGATGTTTCGGATTTATCAACAATAACCCCTAACGAGGTAGAGCGAATAGAAATCTTAAAAAATTCTTCTGTAAAATATGGTGCGGACACCAAAGGGGTAATAAATATTATTCTAAAAAAACGAAAAACAGGTTATTATATCGATACAAAAATAGATTATTCAACAAATTTAAGAGACATAGGCCCTTATGTTAATTTGAGATATACAAAAGAAAAAATCAGTTATTTTTTACATTACGGATATGGCTATAATAATGCAATCTCAACTAGCAACACAAATAATTTTTATAAAGAAAGCGGTTATCGATATAATGCAAACGAACAATACAATATACACAAAACCAATCACAATCTAAAATATGGGGTTGATTTTTTCTTTAATAAAAGAAACATTTTACAAATATCAGGCAAAAATAAATTTCTTAATAATGTAGGCTCCGGTACTATGTTGTCCCAATTTATAGGAAACGATACTGTAAAAAACACTTTTTTTAACAAATGGACAGGAAACATCAACAATAATAATTATTCTTTGTTTTACAAACATATTTTTAAGGATACAAGTGAAATATTATGCGATTTTAATTTTTATTTATTTGAAGGTAACTTTTTTGACTATTACACCAACAGGACAGATGTTACATCTAATAAAAAAATTTCTAATTATTTGAGGATTGAATATGATAAAAAAATAAGTAAAAAATTATCAGTAAATATGGGATACAACTTATATAACAGAAATATAGATAATTCTTTTAAAAACTCGTTATCAAACATTTATCTGAAATATACAGAATATCGAAACGCCATATATTTACAAAATAATTTCGTTTTTTCCGAAAAACTTTCTGCAGATATAGGGGGTAGGTATGAATACTCTAATATAACTTTATTTGACAATCAAAAAAAATATTTCAATATTCTTATTCCTACTTTTGATGTGATGTATAGTTTAAATAAAAAAAATAGCTTTAATTTATCTTTGAACAAAGAAATAAATTATCCCGTTTATACCCAGCTTGAACCGTTTCCATTTTATAGTGGAGATTCTTTGTATTACACCGTTGGAAATCCCAATTTAAGCCCCGAGCAATTATATATTTTGGATTTTGACTACAATCTTTTTGTTGATAATGATTTTTTCTTTACTTTATCTGTTTTTTATAATCCGACAAAAGATATAATAGGTAACATACGGACAGTTGAAAACAATAATATTTTGAGAGAAACATATAAAAATATTTTTATATCCGTTGATAAAGGAGTTTCTTTGTCTCTTACTTATAAACCTACTTCTTTTTGGTATATAAATTTTTATGACAAATTGGCACATTATTCAATAAAATCGGATAAATTTCACAATGAAGGGTATAACAATAGTCTATACATGTACAATCAATTTTCCTTGCCTAAAAAAAATATATCTATTGGTATAAGTTTTATGATCACTCCTAAATCATATGAATTACAAGGATATACAGACGCTAATTACTATTTGCCAAGCGATATGTTTGTTTCAAAATCTATTTTTAAAGGAAATGGTTCGGTAACATTGGGTTGGGCTTTTCCATTCAATGATTTTGGAAATAAAGCATATTATGCCGATAACCAATTAATGGTACAGTCGAAAACAGGATATACTTTTCAATGTGTTTACCTGATTTTTACCTATACTTTATTTAAAGGGGAAAATAAAAATATAGATAAAAAATTATTTAATGAAGATGATATAAATAAATGACCTCCTTTCCTTCTTACATCCAGCCCGATGCCATGGACTGCGGTCCGGTAAGTCTGAAAATGATTGCCAAGTATTATGGTAAGGAGGTTTTGATTATCAGTCGATTATCACCCCTCCCTCCACTTTGCGGCCAGAAAAAATTTCAACAAAATGTTACAAAATAGCTTGTCGTTTTTTTTTTTTTATTATTATTGTTGCGAAAAAATTGACCGGTTGGCCAACCCGAAGT
>CAZWVR010000182.1:0-2785 GCA_964637235.1 uncultured Bacteroidales bacterium
ATTCTACGGAAGACTGAAACCATAAAAAAAACACCTACCCCCTGTGGGCAACGACACGCATAAGGGGCGGCAAGATAGCGTACCTGGCACTTTTGATAAACCGATGAACTTGGAGCGTGAGACAGAGTTTGAAAAACCGCCGAGTTCTTGCCGTCCCTTTAATGCGATTGTTCTACATTATATGATCGTTGCCTATCTCTATTTCAATAATTTCGATATTACTATCTTTTATGTATAGTTGTTTTATTTTCTCATAAATATGAGGATAATTATTAGTAGTTGTAATAGAATTACACGGATAATTTATTGCAGTAAAATTAGCTGATTTCCTTTTTTCATCTAGATTGTCAAAAAAATAGCAATGACCATTATGCAATTCACTATGTTTTTTGCAATAATCCCAAAAAATTAGTGGATAAATATGGATCATTTTTCTTGTTTTAAAATTGTATATAACTGCAGCATCTTCAGAAAATTCATATTTTCCTTCATATTTAATATTTTTTGTAAATGGCTGCTTCCCATGCGCAATACGAAAGATTCCTGAGTGAAAATTTCTAAATCTTACTTTTTTTACGTTTTCAAAATATCCAAAATAAGTATTGGATAACTGTTTTGTGCATAAATTTGCTATTAACTTTACTGGTGTTTCTGTATTTATTGAATTAATTTCGATCTTATCATGCTTAAATGCTGCAATTTGCGATATAAAATTATCTATTAATGATGAATTCTTTTCATTTATAAATAACGCAATTTCATTAAAAAAGATACTATATTTATCTAATTTTTTAATAACTTCTTGAAGCAAACCCCATAATGGCCCTGCCGATCTCTTAGTAAATCCTTTGAAAATTTTACTGTTAGATAATTTATTCGAAGAGCAATATTCTAAATACAATATGAAGGATATAAAAGATAAAGCATTCTCCGTAAATTTTATAGAATATAAAATTTTTTTCTCTTGATCAGTTTGACATAGATACTGCGCCAATGGAGCAGATATTGGGAATGGTAATTTTTCAATAATGGTGCTTAAATCTTGCCATGATTCATCAACAGAACGTTCCGTGTAAATATTGATACTGTTTTGGTCAATATATGACACAGAGCTATTACTTGATCCAAAATCAAAACCTATATATGAAGAGGCCGGATTATCTTGAATACTTGTGATGTCGATAGGAAATGGTAGTCCATCGCTAAAATGGACAGTTTTGTCCCCTTGATCTGTCTTATAAATAAATTTAGGGGTTGCAATACCATCTTCTGATATTGTTAAGCTAACCGTTATATATGCATCAAAAGTGCAGTTTTTTGGTGTGAAAACCGATTGTTCAACAATATTAAAAACATTATTGATATCATTCTTGTCCAAGGTGGACCTTAAGAAATAATATTGTAATTTATGGGTAGGCCTTTTAGCTATTTTGGTTTTCCAGCGTAATTCTCTGTTTAAATTTTCCTTTGGTATATATGATGAAGGTAATAAGACACCGGGAGCGTTTTGAGTAGATGGCAATCCTTCAGATTTTGGTTTGAAGACTTTAGGTTCACACCTAAGGTCATTTGGCCCAATAATAAGGCAAATCCGATTGTAGGTAACAGATGAGAAATCTCCCTCTCTCTCCGTATTGTAGAATCTTCGCGCGCACTCTATTGCAAGACCCTTGGATACTACTTCTTGGAAGTCAGGTAGGTCAAAAATCTCTACATCCTCAAGCTCTACATTAAAATCTCTTTTTATAAGCTTGCCAATCCATTTAATATTAGATGATCCGCCAGATAATAGAATTAAGCTAATATCTTCATTTTCTATTTCTTCTTTTGCTCTAATAAGAGTCTTTTTAATAACACCTTTAAGTCTTTTGTTCCAAACATTATTAATAAAAATTTCTTTAAATTCACTCACGGTTAATGTTGCTTCTAATATATCACTGTTATTTTTAAATATATCAGCAGGTATACTAACCGTAATAGCGTAATCAAGATCACAATCTAAGTTCCAATTATTAATGAAATTTGATAAATTTATTTTAGATATTTCAAGGGAATGAATAACTTTATCAAAGTTATATATAAATATTTGGTAATTATTTGATAATATTGAAATGTCAAAACCTGGTTCATTTTTTTTCCATCTGTTAAATTGATTTATAGCTTTTCTTATTTTGGTTTTTGTTTTTTTATCAGCTGCGTAATTAAATAATAAATGTTCAGCTATCATTCTATTTACATAAAATCCACCGACTGGTTCTGATGCTGCTGCTAAAGGTTTTGAATTTTTTCCTCCTTTTCTAATATCTCCGCCTTTTGTCGTTGATATGACGCATACGTCGAATGTACCTCCTCCAAAATCTATTACAAGAACATTCTGTTTTTTATTTACTATCAATAGGGGATGTCGATATCCATATCTATAATATTGAAATACTGCAAATGGCTCAGGCATAAAGGAAATATTTTTTAAATTGTAGTATTGTCCTGATAATAAATTTCGAATAGTTTTTCTATAATTCTTTAGCCACTCTTCATTAACTAATCCAGATTTAGTTTGTAGTGATAATGGTTCAGCAATTAAAATATTTGGGCGACAAGATAAATTGTTATTTTTAAACCATATCTGTATTTCTTTAAATATTTCCCTAAAAAAATCAGATGTTATTTGATTAATACTCTTTGTACAATTCTCAAACTTGATTTTTTTCACACTGGTACTGGTTACGCCAGTATGTATCTCCTCACAGGGTATAATTTTTGACTGGCGACAGGCGTCAAAATCCGT
>CAZWVR010000183.1:0-2783 GCA_964637235.1 uncultured Bacteroidales bacterium
TTTAATTTTAATTTTAATTTTAATTTTACCGATGATATAGTTATTTACTAATTTTAATCATCGAATTATGAAAAAAAATATTTTAATATTTGTAATTACAGTTGTGGTTTTATCATTTGTAACGGTGCAATGTACAAAAGATAATTTACAAAAATTTTCAAATGATAATAATGAACTAATACAAAGATCTGATAATTTAAATGAAAATTTGCAAGGTGCATCTTTATCGGAAGGTTTTTGCTATGATCCTCCTTCCGGTTGTGATTTTGATTTTATTGATACATTTATTTATATGCCATTTTATTACAATGATACTTTATTATGCGATTCTTTAAGGGTTAGAATAAGAACTTATATTTATCATTGCGATGATAATAGTATTTATTTTGATAATTTCATTGCTGATGCAGTGGATACCGCAGGCTTGTGTGGTGAGTTTAATATGCTTTTAAGTGCTCTTGCTTCAGCCGGTAATTACGACGAGATATCCAGATTATTGGATATGTTAGAATATCAAGCATCATTGATTTTTGAAAAAGAATATGTGAAAGATATTTTGCTGGGATTGGGAATAGAATGTCCTGATTATTATATAACAAGTTATTATTACAAAAACAAGTGTTATCAATGGTGTGCGGAAATTGTTTCAAAACCCTGGGATAAATATATTGTTGAAAATGTATCAAAAGTTTTTTGCGGAAACAAATGCTGTGAAAGAACAGTAAAACACTGTATTAAAGGTGGTATTTTGTATTCTTCTGATCCGATTTTTTTAGAAGTTGGTAATGGACAATGCGGAACAATACCTATCGGCAACTGTAACGGTACTTTTCTTGGTGAATGTGACAGAGTGTGCGGTGAACCATGATTTAATTTTTGGTAACGAATGAGTATTATATGCTCATTCGTTATTTATTTTTTTTATTTATTTAATAAAAATCATTTTTTATGAAATTAAAAAACTTATTAACTTTTTTAGCGGTACTTGTATCATTTACCTTTTCTTTTTCTCAAGCAAAAAGAACTTATGAACCTTTTGGATTTGAAAATTTTCAAGCTGTATGGCAGCATACGGTAATAGATACATCTATCGTCGGGCAACTTGAAGACGTTGATCCTATTACAGGCGATTCCATTTGGTATGATGGTTTTTCGCATTTTAACGATTTGCGTTATTTTAGGGTCGCCCCTGTGATAGACGGTGATAAGATTGTGATTGTTGAATTAAACGGTGGAAATTATGATTGTCAGGGTGCTTTTATTCAGTGTCTCGATTCTAAATCGGGAAAAGTATTGTGGCAAACCGCTTATGATCTGAGAACGGAAAACAGGAATGAATATCCCGAAAGGGCTTATATAAATAAATACGGACAATTGGAAGTATTGGGACATAGGAAAGATAATACTTATCATGTTTCATTTTTCTGGTTACATTCATTAATGACAGTAAGAAAATATAATATAAATACCGGTGAGTTGGAAGAAAGAACTATTGTTGACGAAAATGATACTTTGGCAAAAAGAATGATTATTCCTTATAGTACATTTTTAGCAAATAAAGCAGGTTCTTATTTATTTCCTTATGATGACGGTTATCAATATTTTATTCAGGCATTTGGATATACTAATAATATTTTGGATAATGATAGCCATATAATTGATTCTACAATTATAGAATATGATAAAGAGCCGGATATTGTTTTGGATAGGACTTTTTTGACAAAAGATGATAATTTTAAACAAATAAGATTTTTTTCAAGTGATTATTACGATTTTCCGGATGATCCGGATACATTCGGATTGAGCTATTCCATGTACGATAGGAATTTCAATTTATTGAAACATAAAAAATTTGAAAATGAAATCAAACATTGTCACGATTATTATGTTTCTTATGTTGATCAAGATTATTTTGTAATGACCGGAATAAACTATGAGAACTTTGGAGATGACACGTTAAAGTATGTTTCATATAGTACATTTGACAAAAATGCAGACCTTGTTGAAGAATTTACCTTGAAAAATGATGATGGATCTCCTTTTAGATTTAATCACAAATTATATAGCGGTGTGGTATTAAAATTAAAAGACGAGCCCGGTTTACTTATAGTTGCCTCTACAAAAAAGGAAGACGGCTTTGACTATTTAGTGTTTTTCAAATCTAATGGATTAGGTGATTATAAAAAATTGAAAGAATTAAAAGTTACCGGAAAAAATCATGAATTAATATTGCGTGATATCATGTATTTGTCAAACGGGGAAATAATGTTAAAAGCATTGGATAATAATTATGATTTGGTGGATAACGGATATGTAATGCAAGCTGATTATGCAACGGTATATATCTGTTTCAGTACCGAAAGTCTTGGTATAAAAACCAATACAAAAGATTATGTACAAAAAACATCGATAAAAATATATCCCAATCCTGTTAGTGATAATTTGAAAGCGGAGTTTCCGGAAAACTTTACAGGCATATTGGAGATTGTCGATGAGTCCGGAAAAAGCGTATATAAACAAAAGGTTCAGAATAGCCAAATTCAGAATATAGATGTATCTGATTTTGCAAGTGGTGTATATTATGTCAAGTTAATAAATAAAATTCAAAAGAATATTTATTCATCAAAAGCTTTTATAGTAAAGTAAAATAAAGACAACTATACGGTTTGGGTACTTTTGAGGAGGAATAAATATTTGCTTCTTTTGTTACAAAAACAGTTATTTTTCATTTTAAACTATAACATCCCAAAATCTACGTAATAAGTATATTTAGTTTGTTAATT
>CAZWVR010000184.1:0-2779 GCA_964637235.1 uncultured Bacteroidales bacterium
TATTTAGCGGCGACTTTTAGAGATGACAATGGTTATTGGAAAAAAGATGTGGAAGATGAAAATGGTGTAAAGCAAGATTTGCTTTATGAGTTTGACAACTCAAATTTGTATGGTAATTTTAAATATAAAAATGCCACTTTGGAATTTGGTGGGCTATATCAACGCTGGTCAAAGTTTGGTCCTATACCTGTACACATGTTCAATATAGATGAAGATCCTGAGAATGGCGGCCGTACTATAGTGTCAGAACAATATGTAAATCTTAAATACCATGCAAATATTACTAAAAAACTTTCATTAAAACTTTATACTCATGGACTAAATTATTTTAACAAAACTTATGTAGGAAAAGCAATATCGTTTTACTATCAATTTATAGATCCGTCTTTGCAATTGGGACAACAACAATATATTATTTGGCAAGGGAAAACATTGATTTCTAGTGCAGATTTGAACTATGAGTTTAATGATAAATTGAATATTGCATATACTTTGCGTTATGATTATTTGATAAGAGAACGTTTAGATGCCAATTCCCAACTATTAGATACGCCTATTATTTCTTTGGCATCCGTTCCTATGCCTAATTATGAAGGAATATTAGCAAATAGTTTATTGGTATATGGTAATTGGGGTAAATTTAGCTATTTGGCAGGTGTACGTTATTCGTATTCATCTCTCACAGGAGTTACCAATAATTTGTTTCCAAGAGTGGGGTTGGTGTATAACTTTTCCAAAGATAATTCAATAAAGTTGTTGTATGGTCAGGCTTATAGGGACCCTAGTTTTGTAGAATGGTATGCAAAAGTTCCGGGCTTAATATATGGAAGGGCTTTGATTGATTCCAATTTGGTGCCTGAAGAAATTACTTCTTACGAATTAGCTTATAGACAAAATTTATTTGATAAATTAATGATTAAATTTAATGCTTTTTATTTAGAATCTGCTAATTTGATTGATTTGTGGCCGGCTAATCAAGATGAAAGAAATCAGTTATTATCAGAAGGTCTAATACCCGGAACCGTTTATCGAAATAGCAATTTGCGTAAGATCCGTGGAGTAGAATTTGAAATGAGAAGTACTTTTTCTGACAAGATAGGCTTATGGGGAAATATTTCTTATAAAGAAGGTAAAATTATAGATGAAAACACTGATACTATCATGTATAATTATTTGCCTTTTGTTGAAAAGTTTACTGCTAATGCGGGATTTCATGTTGTGATGTGGGATAGATTAACTATTGCTCCCAATATGCAATATGTTGGTGATAGAAGTGGTTATATTACTGTGAAAAATGATCAAGGACAAATGGTAGAAAAGTGGAATGATGTTCCTGCATATACTTTGTATAATATAAATATTTGGTGCAGGACCACACAAAAACTTAAATTGGGTTTGTCTATACACAACATATTAAATACGACATATTATTATCCGGAGGATATTCGTAAGCATATTAAAACGATACCTGGAGGTCCTGGTCGAAGTATTTATGTGAAATTAAGTTATCAAATTCAGTAATTGAGAATGAAATGTAAAAAGTAGGTAAGGAATGAAAAAGTTAATCATATTTTTGGCAGCAGCATTTATATTTATTCAGGCAAATGCTCAAATAGAGAGAATACAAGCTGCTTTCATATACAACTTTACTAAATATTTAGATTGGCCAATAGCATATAGAGGATCCGATTTTATAATAGGTGTATATGGTAGTGATAAAATGTATCAAGAATTACAAAAAATTGCTAAAATAAAGAAGGTGGGTAATCAAAATATTAAAGTAATTAAATTGACTAATGTTTCCGATTTGCAAGATTTGAATATGATGTATGTATCACAGCAGAAGAAAAACGATTTACCAAAAGCTGTTAAATTGTACTCAGATATGCCTACAGTTATAATAACAAATAATGCCAATAGTAGATATTATGATATTAACTTTATTGTAAAGAACGGTAAACAGCGATTTCAACTTAATGTAGCATCAATAAGAAAAAAAGGAATAAAGATTAAAGATACTTTAATTAAGCTAGCAGAAAAGGAACAATAAAAAAAGGGCTAAGCCCCTTTTTTTATTGTTCTATCTCAAATTCTTTTAGTTTCCAGCCGAGAGCTATTGCTGCTATACCTATCATCATTATCGGAAAAGCTGTAAAATATACTATACTGAATATACCTATTATTGGATTTATTATTGTCAAAAATCCAAAAATAAGGATAAATAATCCTAAAATAAGCTGTAGCCACCAACTTGAAAAATTTATATTTTTGAGGATAAAAGCATAATGAATAATGTGCAAAGCATAAAAAGTAAGCCAAAATCCTATAAATAAAATAAATGCTTCCATAGAAATATGAGGTTGAAATAATAAGGCGACACCTATTAGCATTTCTAATATCCCTAAAAACAAGTACCAACCCCAAGACTCTAATACTTTGCGATTACTTAATGCAAAAGCCATATAAGAGCCCCCCGATACAAATATTGAAAAGGCAAACAGGATACTTAATCCTATAAATGTTTCAACAGTGTGTGTCAAAAACACAATAGATACTGCTACCATCAAAATTCCTATTAAAAATGGAATCCACCATTTAGTTATGCTTTTTTTATTTTCCATAGTTTTTGTTTTTTATTTTTAGTTTATATATATCCAAAAACAGCACCAACTTTTTATTTAATGTCAATTTGTCTTATTTTCTTCTTTGGGCAAATTATGAATAATAAAAATGCTAATTAAATAACTTAATTGTTACATTTACTAATTGAATTTTTCAC
>CAZWVR010000185.1:0-2764 GCA_964637235.1 uncultured Bacteroidales bacterium
CTCTAGAGCTTCCAAATAAGAGTATCTGCCCTTGATCAAAACTTTGAGAATAAGCTGTGATTCCAAAAAGGAAGATCATAATAATTGTAATTATAAAATTTTTCATTTTTTAAAATTTAGTTGTTAATAAATAAAATCTATATTATTTCTATTTTTTTAAATATTTTTTCACCGATTTCTAATTCTATTTCAATCAAATAGATGCCTTTTTGTAGATCTTTTGTATTTATATAATTTGTTGATCTATTCATTGATAATAACCTGCCTTCAATGCTATAAATCTTAATTTTTTTAATTTTGTACTCAGATATTATATTAATGAAGGAGTTTGATGGATTTGGATATAAAACAATATTATAATTGCTTTTGCCAATATTAGTTGTAGCGGCATAGTTGCAGTTCATTTCCGAATCCAGTTGTAACTTTAATATCTTTTTACCTTGAGATATATAGACACCATACTCGCTATCTTGAGATACAGAAGATATTTTATTATATTTTGACATAGGAGAATTTGTATAATCATATGTGCAAATATTATTTCCTAAAGCATCAAAGTAATACACCGTGGGATACGGTTCATTTGAAAAAACTATAAAATTATTTCTTAAAGGATAACTTCTAGTAAATATTTTTTGTAGCCCAAATAGATTTTTTGATTTTAGCCAACTATTTTGTTTGTCAAAGACAATCCATCCTGATTCTTTCCAGTTTTCGAAGTCTCCATAATGATTATCTGAGCTATAAAGTGCTAAACCATTATTTGTAATTGTCCATAGATTATATTTTCTTTTTGAACCATTTCCGATATGATTTACACCCTCTAATTCTTTAAATTCGTCAAATGGGAGTAAATTAAAATCAAATGCGTTTACATTTAATTCAGAAAGCCCCTGCGTAATATTTATAATACTATTTGTTTTAGCATCGATACATCCGGCAATTTCCCCAAGAGAAATATCTTTAATATCATAATCCTCAAAACTAAAACTTCCGGATTTGCCATATATATCAAATGTTCCATCTTCAACATCAACTTCTCCAAACATCATCCAATCATAAAAACTAAAACTTGCGATATAATCGCCGTAGTAAATGCCAGCATTCTTAATTAACATAAATGGGAGTCCTCCTTTGAATTGGCTGTTTTCAAAAATAGTAAGGTTACTATCAAGTGTTCCTACATGTAAAACATCATCTTTATAAAGCAATGATATTACTTCACTATAATCGACACTAAAACTTTGTTCTAATCCATCAATTGAATATTCGATATTTTTAAATGGAGTAATCTTTCCTGCTTTTACTATTTTAATTTTATCCCCGTCAAAAATCGAAAATTCATCTGCATACTCTGATATTGCAAATTTTTCAATTTTTTTGCTGTTAATATAAAAAGTGCTCCAATTCTGACTGAATAAGATATTTGAATACAATAGTATTAAAATAAACAAACCTTTTTTCATTTTAAAATAAATTTAATTTCTAAATATTGTTTCAATCTTTCTTCTCTCCACTCAATTCCCAAAATTATACTCCTCAACAAATAATCTTAAATATTTTTATACTTTTTTTGCTGACATCCGACAGAATACACTCTACATCAGATAAAATTTTCCCTTTCTTATTTTTAAGTCATATTTTTTACATTTTAAGCTTTCAATTAGTACTTACTTTCCTCATTATATCCAGTCATCCCATTACAAATAATACACATCACCTCCCGGCACTCTTAGCGTTCCCATTCTTTTACCATCTATATACACAATGGCTTTTCCGGTAGAGGAATGTTCGATAAGTGCCACTCCATTTCTATCTGTATATACCGGACGGGTAAATCCCATATTTGTTAATCCGGTAAATTCCAAAGTTACCCTTACGTTTTTTGCAGGTTTGTCATACCTGTAAACAGTGATTTTTGATATCAGCATAGCCTAAATTATTATTATTAAAGTCGTTTTTCGTCTCACTTCTTCCACGCTGTAAAGTTAAAACCAATTATTTTAATAAAATGCCCAATGTGCATGAACATAGAGCGAAATGAATCGAACAAGGGTTGAAGGGTAACGAACACCACTTTTTTTGTTTTTTTGTAAAGACAATATCTACTCGCAAAGAGGTAAGGAGATCTTCTGATCGAAGAGAAAGTTTGTAAAAATATACCCTCTAAGACATTGGTGTCCTCTCCTCTTGCTGGAAAAACTACCCACCAACCTTTGTTAGTGGATAGTTTTATTGAATTAACCAGTTAAATTAAATTTTAGATTTTGTATTGAAAGTGCTTTTTTTTAAAAGAGACAAAGGTAATTATTGCATTTATTCTTTTTTCTTCAATGTGCACGAACATAGAGCGAGATGAATTGAACAAGGGTTGAACAGGTAACGAACATCACTTTTTGGAATTTTCTGTAAAGACAATATCTACTCGCAAAGAGGTAAGGCGATCTTCTGACTGAAGAGAAAGTTTGTAAAAATATACCTTCTTAGACATAGATGAACTCACCTCTTGCCGAATCCAAATTGATACCAAAATGCTTGTTCATGCACCGTTCAGCTATGGTTTATTGCATTTCAATAGGCGTTCACGGAGGTTCGCTGATTTTATAAATTTATTATATTTACCTTTGCATCGTGAGAAAAATACTGTTTTTTATATTATTTTTATATTATTCATTTGGTATTTATTGCCAGCAACCTGCATTTCATCAGTATGGTTTTGAAGAAGGACTACCGGAGGTAAGGGAATTGAAATCAGCCTATGTCG
>CAZWVR010000186.1:0-2753 GCA_964637235.1 uncultured Bacteroidales bacterium
CCGCAGTCCATGGCATCGGGCTGGATGTAAGAAGGAAAGGAGGTCATTTATTTATTTTGTATCCAAGTCAATATGTTTTTCGTAATTTTCCAATTTAACTTCTTTACCTTTGTAAAAATAAAAATTAAATCTGAAAAACCACCCTTGCGTAATTATATTGTTGTTAGCTATCTGGTGAAATGCAGGTTGATCGGCAACATCAATTTCCTGTGAATTGTAAAAATTGTAGGAAAGCGTTATTCTTGCCATATCGTCAAAAAGTCTCATCCCTACAAATACGCTTGCACTGGGGGATTGGGTAAGCGAACCTAAATAGGTGAGTGTTTTTCCCGTGTAGTCATACATTCCACCCAGAATAAATCCGTAAGGAGCGGCAAAATACAACATAAAACTTCCTTCCCACGAATAATTTACACGGTTATCATTTTTATTGACAAAATTTTCTCTATACAAATTGACATCATAATCAAATGACAACCTCTCAAAAAATGTTTTGCTACCACTGATATTTATATAATGTTTAAGTTTTCCGTCAATATTTATTGGCTTAACTGTTAATACATTGTTTGCATCTACGGTATAGTAAGAAACAATCATATCTTTGTAATATTTTGTATTCAACGAGAAGTTTAGCAAATCTTCTTTCTTCCTAAATTTATACGACAAAGATACTTTGTGTACATACATGGGTTTAATTTTTCGGTTGCCTGTATAATAATTCAAAGAATCGTCCATTTGGTCTTGTGCACATACTTTCCAAATAGAAGGAAAAGATGAATGATCAGAATAACTAAAACGCAATGAATTGTTTTTATTAATCTTTTTGAATAAATAAATGGACGGTTGAATGCTATAATCCGTATATTGTTGTCCGTAAACATGATAATTGTAGGTCTCGTATTTTAAGCTTAACCGATATTGCATCTTTTTTACGGTACCCTCAAAATCTGCAAAATAATTTGTTTTAAGCATCTGGTAGTTTACTTTCTTAGCCTCCGTATTGGTGGAATAATTGTCGTTAAATGACTTGTAAAAAACGGCTATCCCTGTCTCTAAACGAGACTTATTGATAGGTATGGATATTTTGGGTATAAAATTATCGGAAATATAACCGGAAGCATCGTTGTATGACCTGTAAACCATTTGACTATCAGGCACAATAATAGAATCTTCATAATCCAAATAATAAGCACTTTTGTTTATGGTAAAGTTGTTGTTCACAATTAACTTCAGTCCCTTTTTATTTAATTGTTGCTTGTAATATGTTGTATTGCTTGAATTTATAACATTTGTCCTACTTTTATAATGCGACAATACATAATAACCGGAAGTATCATCCATCAGGTGGTTGGAGGCAGTGGAGAAAAGTTTATCGGTTTTGTAAAAATAATTTGAAGAATAAATACTAAACAGACTATGTTTTGAAATATGATAATCATAATGCAAGTCTATCTCGTTGTTAATATCTTTATTGTTTTCGGGAGTAATAGAACGGCGTTGTAAATATTCATCATTTTCGTTTGTTAAATTTCTATGGGTTTCGGAGTATATATTGTAGTGTTTGTTTTCAAAATAATAATCTATTCCCAAACTGTGCTTCTTGTGGTTAAATGCAATGCCATTGTAACTATTGAAAGCTTTGTGTGGCAAATATTCGTTTTCCGAATACGAATTTATACTGCTTGAATTATCTTTTAGTACAATATTGATTACACCGTCAATACTATTGTCAAATTCACCGGAAGGAATATTTATAATTTCTATTTTTTCAATTGTCTTGGGGTTTATCGAACGAAGGTTGATACTTTTGTTTGTCATCACACCGTTTACCATTACAAATGTATTTTCTTTCCCTTTTATGGTTGCCGTATTGGTAATGGGGTTTACTCGTATTTCAGGAATTTTTTTCAACATATCAACAGTCGTAATAGCATTGGCAAGCAAGGATGAATCCACCGTAATTGTAGTCTTGTCTATATCTTCCTTGCGTGGAGCTTTGTCTTTTACCACTACGGTATTCAGTCTGTTTTTATTCGGCTTGAGTTTGGCTACAATAAATATTCGGCTTCTGGCTTTTGTTACAAAATATTGTTTCGAAAATGTCTTAAATCCAATAAAACTAACTCTAACTTCAAAATCATTTTTCAAATTGATTTTTTTCAATTCAAAATAACCGTTTGTATCGGTTATGGCACCGTAGTATATACTATCGGAGTGCAAAGATTTTATAATGACCGAGGCATACGGTAAAGGTTTCATAGCCAAAGAATCACCAACATATCCTCTAATGGTAAATGTGCGTTGTGAAAATGATAAGACCGGTAAGCTTATCCATAATAACCAAACAATCTTTTTCATATTTTTTAAATTAAATATTTTTTATTTTTACTTGGGGTGCTTTAAGACACATGGAATCATCATTGTATTTTTTTAAGAACAGAGTAGGCACGGGCTATTTCTTTATAATTTTTTTATTGTTTGAGGAATAGCCACTATATCCCATAGTAATTTTTTCTATATTTTTTTGTTCCAATAAAATACGCAACCAATTTATTTAACAAATTCAAATTATTATTGTATTTACTTTACAAAACCAAATTGTTTTTAAAATATTGTCTATATATCCCTTTTTGACTCTATTTTTAATACATCTTCGTCCAAGTCATCTATTGATAATTGTAATTTTTTAATCCTATCTTTAATTTCATTGACTTCGGGTTGGCCAACCGGTCAATTTTTTCGCAACAATAATA
>CAZWVR010000187.1:0-2642 GCA_964637235.1 uncultured Bacteroidales bacterium
AAGTTCCCTGCCATAGTTAGGGTTTTAGATTTCCAGCTACTTCTTCGGAGGACAGGATGCACGGTGGAGATATCATTTTTTCCAAAAGTGCCATATCTGAGGTGAGCTATATATATTTCTCCCACAAATGGCATATTTTCTTCAATCCATTCTGTTAGGGGCTCTTGTGTGTATTGAATAGCTTGTTGTTGTGCTTGTTCAATTTTAGCGAATATGTCTGTTATAGGGTCATTTGCGGCGGAACGTAGTCTGTGGATGTATTCTTTACCCGGCAGGGAATTTAGTTTTATAGATAATAGTCCAGCACCGTCTTGTCCGCGGTTATGCTGTTTTTCCATTAAAAGATATACTTTTTTTAAAGGCCATTTCCAGCTGCCGTATTTTCTTATATAATATTCCAATGGTTTTAGCAGTCTGAATAGGACGATGCCACATTCGTGTTTTATTAGTTCAGACATATTCGGATATTAAAAATCGTTTTTTGTTATTTAAATCTTTTATTATTAATGTTTTAAAGCCATTTTTTTGGTATAATTGTGCTATTTGGTCAGCAGTGAATTCATTGAGTTCGAGAAATATTTTACCATATTTTTTTAGATAATTTTGAGCGAAGTCTAATATTTTTTTGTAAAAAAATAACGGATCATTTTTTGGTGTAAATATTGCTTGTTGGGGTTCATAATATATATTTGGAGATGTCTGCTCTCCCGGTAAAACATAGGGAGGGTTGCTGATTATAATGTCAAATTTAGTTGTGAGATCTGGCGGATTAGCAATATCCATTTTTATAAATTTTATATGTAAGTTTAGCTTATCGGCATTATATTTTGCGGTTGTAAGAGCATCTTCGGATATATCTGCTGCAAAGACTTCTGCATTTGTTATTTTTTTGATATTCAATGCAATACAGCCACTTCCTGTTCCGATATCAATAATTGTGGTATTGTTAGTAATATTTGTGTAGGATAATACTATTTCAATTAGCTGTTCTGTCTCGGGTCGTGGGATAAATACGCTTTCATCGACATAAAACTCGCTTCCAAAACACTGTGCTGAATTAAATATGTATTGAATGGGATAGTAATTTTTTAGCAGTATTAGCGCTTTATTGAACTTATTTAAAATTCTGCTGTTAATTTTTTTGTCAAAGTTTAAAAATATTTCTACGGCATTTTTTTGAAGTATATGTTCAAAAATTCGGTATATTAGAGTTGGGGTTTCTTGTCCATATAACTTTTTGAGCTCATTATGAGCTTTTAGATACAGTTTTTTGATAGTCATAGTTTTTTTGGATGCTTAGATGAGGGATTAGGGCTGTCCGCATTTTTTAGACAGCCCTTTTTAATTTAGACACTCATAACGTCTTTTGTTTTGTTTTCTATTATTTTATCAATTTTTTCTATGAAGTCTTTTGTAATTTCTTCGGCTTTTTCGACGCCTTTTTTTACTTCATCTTCTGATATTCCGTTGTCTTTGAGTTTTTTTATTGAGGAAATAATATCTCTTCTAATATTTCTTACAGCGATTTTAGCATCTTCGCCTTCTTTTTTTACTAATTTGGCAAGTTGTTCACGGCGCTCTTGTGTTAATTCTGGGATATTTATTCTAATTACTTTCCCGTTATTTATTGGAGTAAATCCGAGATTTGCCTTTAAAATTTCTTTTTCAATAGGATCAAGCATATTTTTATCCCATGGTTGAATTATTAAGGTGCGGGCGTCTGCGGCTACTACATTAGCTACTTGATTGATAGGCATACTTTGTCCGTAGTATTCTACTTTTATGTCTTTGAGGATATCCGGTG
This sequence comes from uncultured Bacteroidales bacterium, assembly GCA_964637235.1. Taxonomy (GTDB): domain Bacteria; phylum Bacteroidota; class Bacteroidia; order Bacteroidales; family S143-33; genus CAZWVR01. Next base: position 1,805 of record CAZWVR010000187.1, read on the forward strand.
TAGCTCGTCCTGCACGGATTTTTGCCAGTTCTTCTTCTAAATGTTTAATAGCGCCATTCATTCGTTGTTTTGCTTGCTCTAAATTATTAGTGATATTAGTGTCCATATTTTAAGATTTTAAGGTTTAGGCAAAAATAAAAAAAAAACTTTAAGATAATAGAATTTTGTAGTTTAATTTCTCGATGAGGGAATAAAAACAGACTGACTAAAAAGTGAATGATATTGTAAATTTTATGGTATTTAGTTGTTGTAAGGAGAAAAATAATAAAATGAAAAGTTATAAAAAAAGGCTGTCTGAAAACTTCCCCTCTGTTCGTAATCAGAGGGGGAGCTAAAAGTAAAAAATTAAAAATCAATATGTTATAGCAATATCATTTTTATTGTTGACTTTTTGGATATTCTTTAAATAGCAGAGTTGGGCATTATAAATATTTAGCGAAGGAATACGAGTTTATTTTTATCTGATTGTTCCTCAGAGAATTTATAACCTTCGTAGTCGAAAGCTTTTATATCGTCAATTTTTGAGATTTTATTTTTAAAGATAAAATTGCACATCATTCCTCTGGCTCTTTTTGCTTTAAAGCTAATTACACGGTATACGCCATTTTTATGTTCTTTGAATACCACATTTATAATTGGGACAGATAATTTTTTGACGTTAATAGCTTTAAAATATTCATTTGAGGCGAGATTAAGCAGAAATGAGTAATTTTTTAGCTTGATATAGTTATTGAGGGCATTTGTAATCAGTTCTGACCAGAATGCATATAAATCTTTTCCGAAAGGGTTTTTCAGTTTAGTGCCCATAGGTAATCTGTATGGTTGTATGAGGTCTAAT
>CAZWVR010000188.1:0-2638 GCA_964637235.1 uncultured Bacteroidales bacterium
ATCCATTCTAGTGTGTTGCTTCAGGGTGAATAGAAATTTTTGTATTACGGGCTATTGGGGTCACACCTGGCCTGTTAAAAATCGACGGCTTTTTGCAAATTTTCTGAAATATTTTTCACCGAGTTTTTTGTACATTTGGGCTTAGATAACGTTTTTCGTCTTGAGAATAAGCTTTCACCGATATTGCTCTGAATCCAATCTTGAACATCTTTATGGGAAATAGTCTGCAGAGCTTCTTTTACGTCTTCAGCAGTTAATTCACCGGTAAATGCCGGTATTGTTAAAACTGTTTTTCCTACTTCTTTCATAGGACTTTTTCCCGAAAATATTTTATACTTCCCGAGAATAGATTCAATTATATCCGAACATGCTAAAAAAATTCCTAACATTTCTTCTGTCTGCTGTTCTATATAATTCAGCATATCATTTTTTATATTTTTTAGTCTTATAGTATGTAAATTGAGATTTGCAATATTCGCCTCAAAATTTTTCTTTGTTTTTTCACTGAATCCATTTTCTTTGAGTTCTGTTTTCAGAATATTGATTAAATCTAATATAGTTCTCCATTCTATCATATCTTCTTCAAAATCTTTTACCCATGCTAAAGTCTCAATAAATTTTTCTTTTTCCTGTTTGGATAAAGAATCCATTCCCTCTCTTATCACTTTTTCCGCCCATTTTACATACTCTTCTATATTAAGCCATCTTGCTTTATCTTTGGGTTTGGGAGGAGCCAATTTAACCATACACGTATGAACTAATTTCCGTTTTGTTTCGGATATTAACTTAACAAATAATTGCCATCTATCGTCATTCGACAGATAGTGTTTAAGGATTAATCCAACTTTATGTGTAACATCGTACGTTTGAAAAATAGAATGCTCCCCTACATTTTTAATAAAATCTGTGATACCCTTTTTTATATTTGAGCCATTGTCAGACACAATTTGTACAGGCATACCTGTAACACTGGATATTTTCTGTAAACATTTACTAACACTTTTAGCTGTAGCTTTTTCTACAATATCTATCCCAAGAACCTCAACATCGCAATGTCTTATTTTACAGCCAAATTTTCTAATCTTTTCCAAGGGAATTCCCAGAACAACCAGACATTTCTTTACCCCAAACTCTATAGTATAGTCAAGAATATATACCCAATCATTACGTTTCTCCGGAAGTTTTCTTAATTTATAAAGTCCTAATCTCAAAATCCAGTCTTGTATCACTACATGACACGGTGTACCGCCGTTAAAAAATTTATTAAATAGACTTAAACTATATGAAACTCCACGGAGTGATAAAAGACCAAACATCACAAGTCGAATAGCATATATTATTGTTTGTAAAGGAAAATGAAAGCCACACGGAGAACTTGATAGCAGAATATCATCGCTGTCTTCTTTTTCTTTTATTTTTTTTTTTAATTCCTCATTCTCTGCTTTTAACTTTTTTATTTCTCTTTCTTTTGCTCTTAATTCTTTTTTTACCTCTTTTAATTCCCCTTGCGCGTTCACTGCTTTCTTCTTCCAACACGAACGACTTTTTTCCAAATCTCTTATCTTTATACGATTCTTTTCCACTTCCTTATGCCGTTCTTTGGCCCTATTCTTCCATCTCTCTTTACTGACGTGTATTTCGCGCAAAACCCTAGATTCACATTTGATACCAATAGATTTCCGCAAGGTTTGATGTATAACATTTTGGACAATCTGTTTTGTCTTTTCTATTCCGTACTGTTTAATCATTTTTGCCGTTTCATGACCCATAATCAGCGTAGATTCTCTTATCCTTTTATAATTATTATTCATTTCCTCTACTATACCAATCTCTCCCTTCCGTACGAATAAACATTGCGTTTTACCTTCATGGGTATATGACATTTGATGCGAAATATGTTTCTGAGCATGCTTTTTTTTCATGCATTTGCAACCTGTTTTCCCACACGTCACCGAAATTTCTCTCACTTTCCCAGGAAGTACACACCCAGGATTCATTAAAGTGTCAATTGCCATTTTTAACTCTTTACTTACATTCATTTGTATCCCTCCTTAATTGTTAATAAACATACAAGAATATACACAAAAAAAAGAAAATTACAATTCTTTTTACAAAAATTTCTGTGAAAAATTTAGAAAGATGTTTTTAAGTTTTTAACACGCCAGGTTCAGTTCTCCATAGTTCACTGAATATGTACTATATTTTCTTTGTCGACGCTTTTGTGGGTTAGAAGTTTAGACGGGGGATAGCCGAAATAATTTTTAAATACCCTGCAAAAATGAAACTGACTGGAAAAACCTAATCTATCAGAAATTTCAGATACTTTATAATTACCCAGCCGCAATAATGTTTCGGCGGTTTGCAATCGTATTCTATCATAGTATTGTTTTGGCGGTATTCCGTTTACTTCCGTAAAAATCTGTCTGAATCTGCGAGGAGAGAGGTAAGCCATTGAAGCCATTTCCTTTATTGAAAACCCGGATACTCGTTTATACATTTCCGCAATCACACGTTCGATATTACGGATATGCGGATTTTTATTTTCCCCATTCCAGTCTGCAAACCAACGATATAACAATACAGAGAACATAGCCGAAGCCATTGAACGTCGCGAACGAGTCGGAGAAATTAAATTCGC
>CAZWVR010000189.1:0-2628 GCA_964637235.1 uncultured Bacteroidales bacterium
ATTTGTTATTTGCTTAATAAAAATTTGAAAAAAGTAAAAAACTCTCTACTTTTGCATTAACCATAAAAATTGAATTATGAGAAAATTTACTCTTATTTTAGTTCTAATGCTCTTGGTTATAGGATATAGCTGCAAAAAGACAAAAAAGCAGCAACAGGAGAATGGAGCTTTACCTACACCTACTTATGAAGACAGTGTAGTAAGTGATCAGCCTTATTACACAGATACTGATAGCGTTGTTGTAGTAGATACTACAACAGTAATAAGAACTGAGGATTCAACAGGTCAATTACACCCTGTCAGCAATAATATAGAACTTAAACCTTCACAAAAGATTTATGTTATTGTAGGGAGCTATAAGAATTATAATAATGCTAAAAGAAAACTTGAAAAATTACATAAACAGGGTTATTCTCAGGCTACAATTTTGCCTAAATATGGGCAGTTGCATAGAGTAGCCATAGAAGGCTATTCTGATGAAAAAAATGCCAGAGTAGCATTGCAAAGATATCGTAAGCAATTGCACGATAAGTCTATCTGGCTTTTGCTACGTTGATGAAAATAGGCTGCCTGAATATTAAGTAAATCGGGCAGCCAAATGCTTTTTAATATCCTACTAATACTTTCTTTCTTATTACGTTTTGATCGGGCTTTATTGCTTCAATAAAATATACCGATGGTCCAGGAATTGATACTGTTATAGTATTGCTGTTTATTTTACCTTGCCAATATATGGTACCATCAAGGCTTATTATACGAATTTTCCCTCCGAATACGGATTTGTGGAAATATATTGTTATAGAGCTCTTGTTTGCATATACTTTTATTCTATCGTTATCAGTTAATTTTGTAGTTTTCACTTTTACAATATTTGACCAAGGGCTTGAAAGTTTATTATATCTTACGGCAACTCTGTAAAAATAAGTCGTTTCTGGCTCTAAGCCTATTACGCTTGTATAATTAGTATCTACGGGAAAATATACATATTGAGGTAGTATATTTTTAAAAGCTGAATCAGTAGCAACTTGAAACATAAAATGTGTTGCTAATGGAGGAATGTCCCATGATGCTTTAAAACTTGTGGCTGTTATATTAGTAGCTTGATGAGCGGTTGTTGCCCATGGTATTATTGCCTTTACAGTATTAGACCAATCGCTTTCTATTGAGTCATAAATTGCTTTTATACGATAGTAGTAAAAATTTTGTTCATGTTCAGGTATTTTGATTAAGTATTGATCTGTATCGCCTGTATGAACGTTATGATAATTGTTTAGAAAATGACTGAAATTTTTATCGTATGCTACATCAATTATGAAGTCTGTGGCATTTGAAGGAGCTGTCCAATGTGCTATAAAGGATGTATCATTTGGTTGTATTGGTGGCAAACCAAGTGGAGGGGAGTTAAGAGGCTCATAAATTAAATTTACATCATCTACATAGAGGATACTTCCTTCATGTGGCGCAAACCCAGATGAAAAAAAACCTAAATTTATAGAGTCGGGTTCTCCGTCTTTTATGTAGTATATAGGTACAATTATTTCGGTATATTGGTTCATAGTATTTGTAATTGTCATAAAGCTGCCTCCGAGAGTATCTATTTTATTAGTTTCGGTATTTTTGCGATATAAATAGCTAAAAATTACAATAGAGTCCCCTCCAACTGGCTGGTATTTCATATATACACTAAACCCTGTTGGTCTGCCGCCATTAAAAGGCACGCCTCCTATTGGCACTAAATGATCTATATCTAATTTCCCCAGTTGTATCATTCCCGGAACTATATCATTTGTGATAATTCTTTTAGTTTCCAGTTTTGCAGCGTATGATCCACTATGAGCATCAGAACTTCTTTCAGCAGTAGTTACTATTAGCCCGTTGTTATTTATTTCGGTATTCCAGCCCTGGGCATGATTTAAGTCTGTCCATTGTTCAAATCCCGAATTTTCAAGCTGAGTGTTTTGTGCATATAGGAAAATAGAGAGATATATTCCCAGTAGCAAAGTAATAATTCTTTTCATATTTCTTTATTTTATTTTATGAATATCGTTTTTGAAAGTTCAAAACTGCTATTATTAAAGAGCTTTAATGTATAGATTGAGTTATGGGGAAGAGGTATTATTATGTATTCCTTTTTTATTTTTTGGATTTTTTTGATAATTTGTCCATTTAAATTACTGATTATTAGAGATTTATCAACTAAATCTTTCCCTTTTAATATCAACAAATTCCCGTTTATTGATATGTTTATTTCGGGCTCTTTGTCTGTTTTAGAAAGTGATGAGGTTTTTAATGCAATAACATTTGAATATTCGCTTATTACGTTATGCATATATTTTACTCTTACCCTGTAAAATATGGAATCATTTGGCGAAAGCCCGGATACTACGAAATTAGTATCGTTAATTTCTTTGTTATGTAAACCTGAAACAAATATTTTAAAGTTTCTATCATGTGCTACATCTAATAAATAGGTTTGAGCAAGATTTTGTTTTTGCCATACAGCAATAAAAGAAGTGGCTGTAATTTGTTGTGCTGGTAAAGCTTTGGTTGGAGTAGGTGTTATAATTTTAATAATATTGGAATATTCACTTGTGTCGTTTGCATATAAAACTCTCACTCTATAAAAAT
>CAZWVR010000190.1:0-2624 GCA_964637235.1 uncultured Bacteroidales bacterium
ATAAAATCCATATGTTTGAGCAAATCCTTCTCCCTCTATCATCTTAGACAGGCCCAAAATTATCAAATCAATATAACTCTTTCTGAAAAATGCTGTGAACGAAGATTTGCCTTTAGTTAAATATCCCTGATAAGAAATATTTGAGGATAATAAACCCATATTATAACTAAAATGTCTGTGATATAAATCACCGTCCTCCATTGTTATATCTATCACTGACGATCCCAGATTAGAATATTTCGCTGGTATATTTCCTTTATAAACTTTCATTGACTTTATGGCACGAGAATTAAATGTTGATTCAAAACCGTAAATATGAGAGACATAATAAATGGGCATACCATCTATTAAAACTAAATTTTGGTCTGGAGAACCACCACGCACATTTAACCGACTACTCCCTTCCAGACCAGGCTGTATCCCGGGTAATATTTGAATATTTTTGAACACATCAGTTTCTCCTAATACTATCGGCAAATTCATAAAATCTTTTACCGGAATATGCATTACAGATAAATTATTCTTTTTTACTACATCATTAGTTGCACTTACTGTTATTTGTGTCAATTCATAAGCAAGAGGGTGCAACTTAATTATCACAGAAGTATCACTGTTTATTGAGAGCTTTCCTATCCATGGCTTATAAGCAATATGACGCACTTCAAAAGTATAAGTTCCCGGCGAAATGGTTATATTAAAATATCCAAACTCATCTGATATAGCTCCTATATTAGTATTTTTTATAGATATTGCTGCTCCTACAATTGCTTCTCCTTTACTATCATATATACGACCTGATAAATTAACATTCTGAGCAGATAAAGGTAATAGAGAGAAGCAGATAAAAACTATAAGGACAAAACGTCTCATAACTATTTATTTTTCAAGTTAAAATTTAATTCAACAGGTGAACTAACAGCTGCGAAAATTCCTACGCCATTTATGATATTAGAATATACAATTACAGGTTCCCTGAATGGATTAGGTAAATCATTTATCTCACGGGAAGAATATTGTTTATTTAAAGAGATTATATATTTAGCTAAATCTTCATTTGCTCTATGGAATAGGACAATTGAATCTATATCAAAATATGAAATATCTATATTAAAAGTATAATGTTGACAATTAAATAAACTATCAACGAACAAATGATTTCTTAAATGTCTAAGGGGAAGCCAATAATAATCTTTACCACACGAATCCAAAATAGTTAACTTGAGTAATTTCGTATAATCATCGTTAATATTAATTTCCTGTATTGAAAAACTATCTACATGCGGCGGATAAGGTACATAGGTCTGGGAATAAATTGTATCATAGCCCGGCACATAAACTTTTAAAAAATAACGGTGGCCTGCTTGCGGAATAAGACTATCTGTATAATAGCCAGATAAAGGATAGAAAATATAAGGATAATTAATAGACCTACGAAAATGCAGCTTTACACTCCGGCCTTGATCGTCAGATAGCTATACACTGGCATCTTCTATCAAATTGGTATCATTACTTAAAAAGATAACTGTTGTATCAGTAGGCAGGTAGCCATACTGAAGGGTAATAATAACAGGTAAATCACCTATTAAAAGTCCATTTACCATTACCTGGCGTCTGGCCAGTACGTCCACATCAAATTCCCTGGTGCAAGAAAACACCAGGGAAAGAAAAATAAAAATCATTACTATGTGTACTTTTACTTTCATATAAATTATTTATAACTTAATCTCCAAAGTATTTTACAATCTTTTGTTTTTACACCATTTTCTTTGGCTCCTTTAACATTAGATATCAGAACTGAAGGAATATAATTTTTATATATAGTTTTATATAAATCTGTATTTCTTACAGCAGTTTCTGAAAAAAGAACATCCCAACTACGAGCAGTAAGCAGATAATAAAAACTTATAAAACCATAACCAACATAATAATAATCATCAGAATAAAAGAAATTATATGTAATATATTTTCCAATACGATCAGTTTCATACCAACGTAAGACGTAGAAATCACCATATTTCCAATCCCATTTAAATAGCGGAACCCACACAAAACTTCCATTTTCCAAACTCGCTCTTGATAACTTAAAATTTCTATTTTTCTCAAAATCTATTTTGAGAGCCTGAACTATATTATGATCACGATAGAAAGGTAAAACATAATAAACACCTAACTCTGGTTTTCCCTGAACCCAGGGTTCAATAACAGAAAGATTTTCTATCTTTATCCACGATAGATACTCTGTCATGCCATCTTCCCTAACTCTTGGTGTACTGCCACCATTGCCTCCACCATTATTCCAGCCTGTTGTGTCTATTGGTGGATGGTAGTTACCTGTTCCTGCATCATCTCCTGGTGGTACTGGTTTACCTCGTCTCACTCTATCCATTCTCTCGCAACTGCCCAGAACAATTACCGGACGGTCTGGTTCTTTATCCAGAGGTAAGACGTACACATGCCCCTGACTGTCATAAGCCTTGACAAACTTAAATGTTTTCTCGTCAAAACTCTCAGGTATGTATGTTACCAGTGGTTCATAGTTCTCTGCATCCCAGCTCTCACAATTAACAGGCACTGAAATCTGAAAATTCTTAACATTGCTGATAAGCTTATCCAATTTCCCACTT
>CAZWVR010000191.1:0-2615 GCA_964637235.1 uncultured Bacteroidales bacterium
CTTTTTCCGCAGTGGTAAGGTTGTGCCAATTCCAGATACCGTTCCATTCGCCGGTCGTAAAATTATAGGAACCCGCTCCAAAACTCACACTAATATCCGTCTGTCCTCCCGTATAAATATGGGTACCAATGGAGAACACCTCACCCATATTCAACGCTACCGCACCCCTATCAATCACTTCCCGTGTGCTGCCGTATGTTGTTTGTCTTAATGCTCCCATTTTCAAGGATAAAGATAATAAATTTTTAGAAATTATTGTTGTATGAGTTTAACAGGACACAAGTTCCACCTCCCCACAGGCTCGCACAAGAAGGCTTTAGCCTGTAATAAATATTCTTGCACATTTTGGGATATTATAAAAAATTTGATAATAAAGTAGAAATTCCTATCGTAATCAATACCACAAGCACTTGTGTTTTCAATATTTTTTTTTCATATTTTATTTTCACATTTGGATATAATGTCCTATAAATAAATCTAATTCGTTTATCAATTGATTTATAGCTTTCATTGTTGTAATATAAACATTGGTATTTACCTTCTTTGCTTTCAATCAATACATTAACCATTACATAATTATTGTCAAAGCGAGCGTTATATATGTCGGAAAACATTAGTTCAAACGATTTTTTTTCTTTTTTCTTTTTAACAATAATTATTGAGTCACAAAGCACGGTATCTACATAAGGTTTAAAGTTATCATCTATTTTGTATTGAAATACAATTATTCTTTTATGTATTGTATCATTATTTTTCCACAATCGCACAATAAAAGACAACTTCGTTGTATCAATTGGAAAAAAAATAATTCGGGTTACAGGATTTTTGAATTGTTTTAAATTCGGTTCTCCAAAATATTTTAGAATAATTTCTGCACTTTTTAAGTTATACTGTAATATTTCAATATCTGTAGTGTCTTTTATTCTATAATAGTTCTTGTTTATTACAAAGTATTCACTAACATTTTGTGAAAATACTTGATAGATGTAGAACAATATTAAAGAGAATATGGCAATTTTCTTTACCATCCTATAAATTTAACACTAGTTGAAAAAGGCACCATTAAATTATAATCAGGAACTCCATTCATAATTATTTTTATTGTACCACTACCTATAAAATTAACATTGTATTTTCCTGAGTTATTAATTAATAAACTTCTTATTATTTTATCGTTTTTTAGAAAAGTACAAGTAATAGTAGTGTTTTTAAAAAGATTTGAAACACTAATAATTTTTACGGAATGATTATTTGGAACCAAAATATTTCTATAATCAGGTACTCCTAATCTATTATCCATACCTATTTCATTATTTATTCTTTTACTCATATTTTCAACACCTTTGGGAATTTCTCCTTTTTTATAAAAAGAAGATCCAGATTTATATTTTTCTTTAATCGTTTCTATTGATCTAACACTGTTCATTCCTTCAGATGTAAAATATTTTTCAGTTTCTCCTGTCCAAAAATCTCTACCATGTTTAACAGCAGATATACCCCCTAAAATACCACCTGTATAAAAACCAACTGTACCCTGTTGTATTCCTGTTCCAATTCCATTAATAAAAGAATTACCAAAATTTTCTCCTTTTATCAAATTATTTCCAAATCCTGTAACAAATCCATTTGTAAAGCCTGCACTAGCTCCAATAATAGCACCGTTTTCACCAACCACTTGCCCATGCTGCCGTATGTTGTCAACCTTAACGCTCCCATTTTATAGGGTAAAGATAGTAAATTTCGGGGAATTTCAGAAAAATTCTTATACACTTTTCAGGACAATATCCGGTCTTGACCTTTTTTATCACTTCCTACCAAACAAAAAGCCGGACATATATTTTTTAGATTTTCCACAACCATTCGAATGTATAGACTTTATTTCCCCTGATAATACATCCAAAAGAAAGTATTTATCTCTTAAAAACATCCTATGTTTTTTAAAAAACAGATATCCTTCAGAAAAATTATAATAAGCATCCGAAAAACCACAGTTCCAAGGGTACAATAAAATATCAAACCCGCAATTTTTATCATTACGATATATAACACTATTATTATCAAAGTTCACAACAACTACAAATTCTCTATCTATATAAACATATCTATGTCTTTGTTTATCTTTCAAGAGCCAACCCGTTGGATGTTCCGGACTATAGAAAAATATATATTTTATACTGTTAATTTCATCATTGTAAATAACTTCATATTTGCCATGTATATTTTTATTAAATTTTAAATATTTATCATACACAACCATATTTCCTCTAAACAAAACTACATTTCCCCCAAAAAAATCCGCATCTGACAAACTTACATCATTAGACCTCAAATAAACTATTTTCTGTCCCATTGCAGGTAGTAACATAATAGAAAAAATAATGTAAAACAAAACTTTCATAACATCAATGATTATACAAAAAAAAGCTCAGATATGAATATTGTCTAATATACATTTGCAAACTCAATATTCCCGGTATTCCAACAGGAACATTTAAAACACCTGCTCGTAATAGTCCCATAGCTGCTGCGCCTGCACAATTAATATTTCTTCCGCCGAAGATTCTTAATAAACCATACCCTTTTCCGGACAATTCCAGTTCCGCTCTAAATGCTGC
>CAZWVR010000192.1:0-2590 GCA_964637235.1 uncultured Bacteroidales bacterium
TGAGGTGGAAATAAATTTGGTCAAAAAGTTGTCTTGGAAATTGGGGGCATTATCAAGATATTTTCATGAAAAAGAATATTCCTAATATAGTTTAGATATAATTTTTTATTGTTGCCAAACTCATAAAAGCAAGAATAGAGAGGATTAAATGAATATAAATAAACATAGAGGTTTTCAGGTCACTAAGATTAAAAAAGAAGCTTTGGGTAAACGAATTACCGTATACATTTTAGACGATGAGTCTTTATTGGATCCAATAGATTTTAGAGATATACAAAATGAAATTGAAGAAACAGTTTCTACTTTGCAACGAGTAAATCTGCATGGTAGTGTGGTTTTAGGTACACCAAAACTCGTACTTATACCAGACAATGAGCCTATAGACATAAATAACTTAATTGAAAATAAACCTTTTCAAATTTTTATTTCGGCAGATAATAATCATACAATTTCTATTCGGAATATACAAAAAATGAAATCTCTAGCATATATTAAATATGATGAAAAACAAGAGACTCCTCTTTTTGAGGCTTGCAAGCATGAATCTATCAACGCCGTTAAAATAAACATAGGAAGAAAAGATGCATTTAAGTATATAAAATCATTTTTTCTGGATATCATTTTTGGAAATAGTGACTGCATAAGTAAAGTAATAGAAAAATATTTAACTCAAAATACAATGGAAGACTTATTTAAACTCAAAAGAGAGTTTTTAAAAAGAACGATACCAACTTCTTTACAATTAGAAACAACTTCTGACCACTATGTAAATTTTGCTTTTGAGGCATATGCAAACGGTCGTTTTGATAATAATCTTTTTATTACTTTGTGGGATAAATTTATTTTGGAAGAATTAAAAGATTATTTATGTGATCTTGACAGCCTCTTTGATTATATTATAGAATTACCAAATCATAAAGATCAGACCTCACAAAAAAGCTTAATAAATGCCATAAAGAAAGTTAAAGTTGATCATCCTGCCGCATATATTATCCTATTACCTTATCGAACTCCAAAAGCAGAAGATTTGAACTTGGCAAAAAGTATATATAATGGTATTAAAGGTGATAATTTAAAGCATTGGCACAGATATATACTTGCTGAAAAATGGGATAATTTTGTTAAAATTAAACAACATCCCTTCATAGATAAACTATATTTAGAGCCAATTAAAGTTTATATTAAAGATTAGGATAAATTTTGGAAAAAACAGTTATAGCATTTATTGATTTACTTGGAACAAAAGAGAGCTCAAAAGTTCCGACAGATTCATTCCATGATGCTATTGACTTGTTTAAAGAGTCACTTTTTAACCTATCAAAAAGTATTGAAATTAAAATCCATGGATTTAGTGATTGTGCATTTTTAGAATTCAAAATTGATACAGAAGTATAGCTTTTTTAAATAACTTAAGATCTGCATTGTTTGCAAGTAGTTTTTATTTTAAATGTTCCATTATTGAAGGTAGCTTGGAAGTAGAAAATAAAGCATCAGCGACAGGAAATAAAACTTTTATTACATTTGGGAAAAATAGTGTAAATGCTTATCTTGCACATGAAAACTACAAAGGGCTTGGGTATGTGTTTGATAAAAAAGTAATTAATAGATTTCTAAAGAATAAAACCGTAGTCTCGGCTTTTTTAGAAAAAAATAATCGATACATGAAATATTATGACCTTAAATATGATCAATCCTATGTAGGAAATAAAGAATACTATAGTGAAATTAAAGTAAATAATGGAACAGCAGTAAGTACGCCTAATAAAAGAGCCGAAAAGTATTTAAATGTATTTTTACAAGACTTTTTAATGGCAAAAACGAAAGATAAGCGGTATGCTAAATATTATATTTCAACTATGATTACACTCATTAACTCTTCAGACTTCTCTTCGGTAGATTATATTGAAGATACTGATACATGGGAAGGCGTACCTATATTATTTTATAAACTTTTTTTAGATAAAAATTTTGAGAAACGAATTGCAACAATAGCAGGTAGTGAGATTATATATTGGGCGGCAATTAATCACTATTTAGATTCACTAGGTAGTGGGATAAAATCTAATGTAAAGAATGATATTGTTCTTCAAAAAATTTCTAACTATATTTCTAAAAAGCAGAAAATAAAAAATTATATTAGCAATGTACCTACATTTATACTTTCGCTAGAAAATAAAGAAGTTTTTATCAGAGTATTGGCATCTCTTGAGTTATCTAAATAATTATCTTGTAAAACTTTTATTTTTTCTGAGCTATACCTTGCTTATTCTATTGTATAAATATATTTATCTTTAAATGCTTTTATGTATTAAAGAAGTTTCCCTTTTAAATTTATGAATATTTTTCTTAATCTCCCGCATCTGCGGATCTGAAAAGTTCACATTAAGATCGTACTTTTGCGTTACCATCAGTGCACGCTTCTTAAACTCGATATTGCCTTGAATATCTAAAGTATTGCCATACTTGGCTACTACCATTTTAAGAGCCCGTAGCATCACTTCATCACTCTTGGACTCCAAGGAGAGCTTAAGATGATCTCCTTTGTCTGTGACGGTGGAGTTTTTGCCTACTTCATAGACTGCGTTACCCT
>CAZWVR010000193.1:0-2583 GCA_964637235.1 uncultured Bacteroidales bacterium
TATTGGATTAACCTTTTGTCCCATGATTTTAGTTTAAAATTATTTTTTATCTAATATAACAGTAACGTGATTGAAACGTTTACGTATTCTGAAAGCCCTTCCGTGGGCTCTTGGACGTATACGTTTAAGCATACCTGCACCATTTACATAAATTTCTTTTATATAAATTTCTTCTTCTTCTGAAGGATTACCATTTTTAACCTCCCAATTAGCGAGAGCTGAACGTATCAATTTTTCTAAGCGTTTAGCAGCATCTTTTGGTGTATATTGCAAAATAGCTAAGGCATGATTAACCTCTTTACCACGCACCAAATCAGCGACTAATCTCATTTTTCTGGGAGAAATCGGACTATTTCTCAATATTGCATAAACAGTATTTTTTCTTTTTTCTTTAAGCTTTTCAGCCATTAATCTTTTTCTTTTCCCCATTGTTATAAGTTTTTATTAGCCAAAGGCTATATTAATTACTTTTTCTTCTTTTTCTTTTGTTCATGGCCACGGAAAACTCTACGAGTAGGAGCAAATTCTCCTAATTTATGGCCAACCATATTTTCAGTAATATATACAGGAATAAACTTCATACCATTATGAACTGCAATAGTATGGCCTACAAAATCAGGTATAATCATAGAACGACGCGAATAAGTTTTAATAACGTTTTTCTTACCTTCCTGGTTTAATTTTTGAATTTTTCTAAGCAACTTCCAATCAACAAAAGGACCTTTTTTCAGTGAACGAGCCATAATTTAATAATTATAAGGTTAAACATTAACGTTTTTTAGATCTACGTTCAAGAATTAATTTAGAAGAAGGTTTTTTCTTATTACGAGTTTTCTTACCCTTAGCATACAAACCTTTTCTGGAACGAGGATGACCACCGGAAGCTTTACCTTCGCCACCACCCATAGGGTGATCTACTGGGTTCATAGCAACACCACGGACACGAGGTCTCCTTCCGAGCCAACGCATACGACCTGCCTTACCATATTTAATAAGACGGTGGTCAGGGTTAGATACAACTCCTATTGTAGCTTTACAAGTAAGGAGTATTTTTCTAGTTTCGCCAGAAGGTAATTTTATAATAGCATATTTACCTTCTCTTGCAACTAATTGAGCAGAAGTGCCTGCGCTTCTAACGAGCATTCCTCCTTTACCCGGATAAAGTTCAATATTATGGATATGGGAACCAAGAGGAATATCTTTAAGATAGAGGGCATTTCCGACTTCGGGAGAAGCATTAGGACCGGATATAACTGTTTGTCCTACTTTTAGATCCTTAGGAGCTAATATATATCGTTTTTCACCATCTTTATATACGAGCAAAGCTATTCTGGCACTTCTATTAGGGTCATATTCAATAGATTTAACCACAGCAGGGATACCTTCTTTATCCCGTTTAAAGTCAATAATTCTATATTTTCTTTTATGTCCTCCACCGATATAACGAGCGCTTCTGCGTCCCTGATTATTTCTACCACCGGTCTTTTTTAAGCCAATAACAAGGCTTTTTTCAGGTTTTGTAGCTGTTATATCGTCAAAAACAGGAGCTACTCTTTGCCGTTGTCCCGGTGTAATAGGTTTTACTTTACGAACTGCCATTTTGGTTTTCTTTTCAATTAGACATTACTGAAAAAGTCAATTGTATCGGTATCTGCCAGAGTAACAATTGCTTTTTTATAGTTATTAGTTCTTCCTTGTATAATACCGCTTTTAGTGTATTTACGGCGCTGTTTACCAAGAAAATTCATTGTATTAACAGAAAGAACTTTAACATTATAGAGTTTTTCAACAGCTTCTTTTATTTGAATCTTATTTGCTTTTTTATTCACTATAAAAGCGTACTGATTCAAATTTTCCGATAATTTCTGAGCTTTTTCGGTTATTACCGGTGCAATTATGATATCTGTCAATTCCATTTTCAAAAGTTTTACTTATCAAGAATTTGATTTATATAATCCAAAGAACTTTCAGTAAGAACCAAATGCTTGTGGTTCAGAATATTATAGGTATTAAGCTCATTAACAGTAATAACATTATCATTTTTCAAATTACGGGCGGACAAATATACATTATTATTTTTATTTTTAAAAACAAAAAGAGATTTTTTATCTGTTAAATTAAGATTTTTTTTGATTTCCAAAAATTTCTTAGTTTTTGGTTCATCAAAAGTAAAATCCTCCAAAACAATAATAGAATTCTCCTTAGCTTTATAAGTTAAAGCAGATTTACGCGCCAGTATTTTAAGTTTTTTATTAAGTTTTTGTCTGTAAGAACGCGGTCTTGGACCGAATACTCTACCGCCGCCTCTGAACAGAGGATTTTTAATATCCCCTACTCGGGCAAAACCTGTACCCTTTTGGCGTCTCAATTTACGGCGGCTACCGGAGACCTCGCCACGCTCTTTTGCTTTATGAGTACCTTGTCTGCGATTAGCAAGATATTGTTTAACATCCAAATAGATGGCGTGGTCATTAGGTTCAATATTAAATATTGAATCTTTAAGTTCTACGGTTTTGCCCGTTTCTTGTCCCTGAATATTTAAAACTTTTACTTCCATTACTTTTCAATTATTAGATATGAACC
>CAZWVR010000194.1:0-2562 GCA_964637235.1 uncultured Bacteroidales bacterium
CATGTACTTTGCAACAAATCTCACGAAAAACTCACACCACTTTTTAAATTTATCTATACTCCTCATGACCACAATCCTTAGTCTTTACATATCAGGGTACATCCGTAAACAATCAAATATATAAATTTTTAACGCAAAAATTATGAATATTCTTGAAACTTTAAATAACACCACATTCAGATTATTTTTACAAGCTTTGGGGACAAATCCCCAACAAATTCTGGTGTGTGTGTCACCAGAATAATTATCCTGTCCTCCAGTTTTTTCTTAATCAATGTTATTATTTTATCAATATTATTCCAGTCAAGATTGATGAATGGTTCATCGAGGATGTACATATCTATATCGTTCTTCACAAATGTGCGTGCGATCATGATTCTCCGAATTTCTCCACCAGATAAATTTCTACCTCCCTCCTGAATGTTCTTCTGTAACGGAATTCCACTTAGAATTTCCAGAATTTCATTCTCTATCGAGATATTGTCGCCTAATGTAATGTTTTCATATACTGTACCATTAAAAACATAATTTCTCTGAGGAAGATAGCTTACCAAGCGGTAGTATTTTTCTAATGAAATCTTTCCCAGCGGGATTCCATTTATACTTATAGAATCTTCAATACCTTCGTATAAACCGAGAATTGCTCTGATAAGAGAAGTTTTACCTACTCCACTTTTCCCTGTTATAACAACTAATTCAGAAGGTCTGGCTGTAAAATTAATATTTTCCAATAAAACTTTGCCATCGTATTTTAGTGTTAAATCCTTAACCTCCAGTATCTTTATGGAGTTTATCCCCAATCCTATATCCAGTTTATAGATACTTCTATTCTCTAAAATTCTTTCGAGACGGTTGAAAACCGCTTTAACCTCTTGTAAATGAACATTGAAATCCCAGAATCTCTTGGAAGAGTTATAAATGTATTCAACAATTATCAGCACAGCAAAGAATGTCCCAACTTTAATTTCTCCCCTTTTTAAAAAATAGGCACCGAGTAAAATTGCTATTACAAATCCACTGTTAAAGAAAAAAGTCAATGGAAAATTCGATAAAATTATAGTTTTAATTCTGTTTATATCATTTTCAGTAAAATTTTTGTTGAAATTCTTAAACATTTTTATGGAGAACTTCTGTTTAAGAAAAACTGCAAAAACTTCCCTGCTCTCGATCAACTCTTTAACTCTGGCTATAAAGTCTGTTTTTGACTCTAACATCAAAGAGGTTAATCTCCTTATCCTTGGATTTATAATCCTGAACATCAGGAAAAATAAAAACAAAGGAACAGTTGATTCAATGATAATTTTAAAATTTAAATATAATCCCACGATTAACGCAAAAATGAAAACAAGTAAATCCCTAAGGAAAAGTACTGCCGTGGGGTAAATAAACTCTCCTAACATGTGTGTATCGGTATCCAGGTATGTGAGAATTGCTCCTGTTTTGGCATGATTAAACTTTCTATAATTAATCTGGATAGTGCTAAAAATTTTATTTCTGATAAATTCAGAGAGACTTCTCACAGCTATCTCAAAATAGTAGGATGCACCAAACATCAGGGCTTCTCTAATAAAAACAGATATAAAAATAAAAGCAGAGTAAACCCACATTTTGTTTTCCAGAAGTATTACCGAATTAATCAAATTTCTGATTAATACCGGTATAAAAACCGTTAAAATTGTGTTTAATATTAAGAGGGAAAAACCAGCAAAAAACTTCGATTGAAAGTTTTTGAAGGATATGTACAAAAAATTCTTTTTAAACATTCTCATACATATCCGCCATTTCCAAAATCCTTTTTCTGTATATAATATCTGTGGGGATAGAAAGCTTCTTTGTAGCGTTAGCCAACTCCCAGATGATAAGATAAGTACTTTCGGTAAGAATTTCACAAATTGTTGGATCTTGTCTCGCCCCCATATAATCTTTACCTTTCATTAAATCCACAGCTCTACATCCGCCGCCACATAAATTCCTTATAGGACATTTGGCACAGGGTCCAACAAGTATTTTTTCTCCAAAGTGAAATTTTTTGCGGAAATCGGTCAAAACCCGGTTTATTTTGTGATAATCTTCTAATTTTGAAATTCTAAATTTATTGCTTATTAATTCACTACAAGGATACAAATAACCATCAGGTCCCAGAGCAACTTGATTTAATGCTGCTGGACATTTTTCGCGTCTAAGTCGATTGCTAATTCTGTTCTTCAACTCTTCAACAAAGTAAATTTTCACTCTACCACCATGAAAGCTATAATAAACCATGAATTCATAAAAGTCCTTCAATTCTTCTTCAGGTATTGATAAGTTATATTGATATGCTCTTCCAAAATTTTCCAATATCGGAAAGTGCAATGCCTCTATTTCAAGGTTCTCTGCCAATCTAATAAACCTGAAGAAATCTTGCTTATTCAAAGAGTGAATTGTATAACTTAGTGAAACTTCAATCCCTAAGCTCTTTAATATGTTGATATTTCCCAATAAAAGTTCGAATGAATGACCTCGTACCTTTCTATAGATTTCTTTAGTAGCAGCGTCTACACTCACCTGAATAGATATTCTTTT
>CAZWVR010000195.1:0-2543 GCA_964637235.1 uncultured Bacteroidales bacterium
CCCTGAATATTTAAAACTTTTACTTCCATTACTTTTCAATTATTAGATATGAACCTTTATAACCCGGAACAGCACCTTTTACAAGCAAAAGGTTATGTTCTGGGATAATTTTAACTATTTCCAAGTTAATGATTTTAACTCTTTTATTGCCGGTTCTACCGGCCATACGCATACCTTTAAATACGCGAGAAGGATCAGAGGAAGCACCTATTGATCCAGGGGCTCTATTACGGTTATGCTGTCCATGAGTTTGACCTCCGACACCAGCAAAGCCATGTCTTTTAACAACACCTTGAAAACCTTTTCCTTTTGAATATCCGACAACATCGACCCATCTATCTTCTTTGAATATATCCACGGTAAGTGTATCACCAAGTTTGTAGTCGTATTTACCTTTAAATTCAACTATTTTACGCTTTGGTGTTGTACCAGCTTTTTTAAAATGTCCGAGCATTGGCTTTGGAGTATTCTTTTCCTTTTTATCGTCAAATGCTAATTGAATAGCATCATAACCGTCTTTTTCCTTAGTTTTTACTTGTGTTACGACGCAGGGACCTGCTTGAATTATAGTACAAGCAATATTTCTACCCTGTTGGTCGTAGACGGATGTCATTCCTATTTTCTTACCTATTAGTCCTGGCATTTTTGCTTAAAATTTTTAGTTTATAATTATAATAATTTAATAAAGATATCAACGCCTCCCGGTATTTCAAGGCGTCCGAGAGCATCAATAGTACTTGGCTTAGCATTATAGACGTCAATAATTCTTTTGTGAGTAGGGAGCATAAATTGCACTCTTGACTCCTTATTCACAAAGGTTGATCTGTTTACTGTAATAATTCTTTTATGAGTGGGCAAAGGTATAGGACCTCTGACCACTGCACCTGTTGCTTGTACAGTTTTAACAATTTGCTTGGCAGATTTATCAAGCAAATTGTGGTCATAAGATTTTAAACGTATTCTAATTTTCTGACTCATAATAAATTATTTTATTTTATATTAATCCCCACATTGATTTTTCAATAATATTTTTTTGAATTTCCTCTGGAACTGGCTCATAATGAGAAAATTCCAGAGTTGCAGTTGCACGACCAGCAGTAATAGTACGCAAATCTGTAATATAGCCAAATGTTTCAGCCAGAGGCACATATCCGGATACTACCCGTTTTCCTGCTTTGATTTCATTATTTTTAATATGTCCTCGTCTTCTGGTGATATCGTTCATTACATCTCCAAGATATTCCTCTGGGGTAACGACTTCAATTTTCATAATAGGTTCTAATATTATAGGATCTGCTTTTTTTGCAGCATTTATCAAAGCATATTGGGCGGCTACTTCAAAAGATAATTCATCAGAATCGACAGAATGAAAAGCTCCATCTATCAACTCTACTTTTATATTATATATTTTAAAGTTTGCCAATGGTCCATTTTCAAGACCTAATTTCAGACCTCGTTCAATAGCTGGTATAAAGCGTTTAGGTAAAACTGCTGGGGAAACTTTATTTTCAAATTTAAGACCTCTAAAATATTTATCCTCGCATGGAGATACTCTCAATGTAATATCAGCGAATTTACCATGTCCACCGGTTTGTTTTTTAAATACTTCTCTATGTTCAACAGTTTTAGTAATAGCTTCTCTATAAGCGACTTGTGGTTTACCTATATTACAAGGTATATTAAACTCTCTTTTAAGTCTATCTACTAAAATTTCCAGATGAAGTTCTCCCATTCCACTCAATATAGTTTGTCCTGTTTCCTGATTTATTTTAACTTGTACAGATGGGTCTTCTTCTTCAAATCGTTTAAGGGCTTGATATAATTTTTCAGTATCAGCTTGTGTTTTAGCTTCAATAGCGACACCTAAAACAGGTTCTGGGAAGTCAATACTTTCAAGGACTATTGGATGAGCTGGATCGCTTAGGGTATCGCCGGTTTTTATATCTTTAAATCCAACTATTGCACCAATATCACCGGTTTTAAGTTCATTCATTAACTCCTGTTTATTTGCGTGCATTCTATATAGGTTGGCTATACGTTCTTTACGTTGAGTTCTGGAATTATATATATGCATACCTGCTTTAAGGATGCCGGCATATATTCTTACATAAGCTAAATTTCCCACGAAAGAGTTAAGAGCAATTTTAAATACTAATGCAGTTAGAGGTTCGTTATAGTCTGCTTTTCTGAGTTCTTGTTTTTTAGTAATAGGGTTAATACCAGTAATATCAGGTCTATCTAAGGGACTGGGCAAATATAAAGTAATAGCGTCGAGTAAAGGCTGGACACCTTTATTTTTAAGAGCAGAGCCACATAGGACAGGCACTACGTTTAGGGATATTGTATATTTACGTATAATGTCATGGATTTCGGTTTCTGTAATAGTTTCAGGATTTTCCAAATATTTTTCCATAAAGTTTTCGTCCAACTCTGCAAGTTTCTCAAATAATAGTTCTCTATATTTCAGTGCTTCTTGTTTTAAATTTTCAGGCGGGTCGTCATAATAGAATTCAGCGCCGAGAGCTTCATCTTTCCAATATATA
>CAZWVR010000196.1:0-2535 GCA_964637235.1 uncultured Bacteroidales bacterium
CCTTGCTTTTTCCGATACTCTCGGATTTTTTCAATTATTTCGTTTGCGGCTTGTGTAATGCCGTCTTCTATTGAATTATAACTATTTACAGGCTTAGCTTTGTTAGGAACAATATCCGCCTCTCTTACGCCGCCAATTCCTTGCCAGAGGCAACTGGTTAATAATACGGGAATAATGATTTTGTTTTTCTCTATTGCCTGTGGCAGTTCGTATTTTATAGAAAAATGATCTGCCTGACAGGAATTTACGGACAAAAAGATGATGAAAATATCACAGTTGTTAATCTTCTCTTTTATTTCTGTCTCCCAACGGGTAAATATTTTATCGTCTATCCAAACATCTATCTTGTTCTTAAAAGGTAATTTAACCTGTTCAACAATCTGTTTTACTTTGTCTTTGTCCTTTTCGGAATAGCTGATAAAAATTTTTGTTATCTCGCTAACAGGCATTGCATTGATTAACGCCTTGTATTCCTGAATATTAATTTTACTGCCGTGCAGGATAAAAGGCTTGGGGTCATATTCGCCTTTTTTGAGATGATAATTTTCCTCCCATTCTTTTATTGTTGCGGCATCCGTAGGATTGTGCTTTTTATCCAGATTAAAATACAGATAGATTTTATCCTTGTTGTCCTGAGCTTCGGAAATTTCCAGAACCTGATTGTAAATCTCTTTGATTACAGGATTTTTCCTTTCCGCCTCATCTGTCCAGAATTCAATTCTCTTATTCTGCATATCTGCCACTACAACAACGGACAGAGGTTTGTCCTGTCCCTGAACAGGTATTTTTAGCAAAGCTCCGTATTTCCAGTAATTACGCTTTGAAATGCTGATGTCAACGTATTCACCATAGCGGCTAAGGAAACGCACTGGCAAATAACGTGGCATAAACTCCCGGAATTGCAGACCAAAAGCAAGAGTTTTTTCCGGCAGAATATCCTCTTTGATATGCTCAGGCATTTGTGCCGAAAGGTATTGCGGAGCAATATACAGGTCGTTATTTCCCGGCTTTTTGAAAATCAGCTCAAAGCCAGGGGCTTTCATCAGGCTGATATACTCGTCTATCTGCTCAGGCGTAAACTCGTCTTTTAGTTCCTCAACTAACTGATTATAAGAAAATTCACCGTTATTTTTTACAAAATCACGTTTGAGAATTTTGTAAATGTCCTCTGTAATTTTTTTGGGTTTAAGGAACACGTAATTCTTTATCTTTTCAATATCAGGATAATATAAAATTTCACCACGATTTATAAGATAAGAGGTGCAAAGTTCAATGTCCATATCAGGGTCTATTTCCCTTGCAATGCTAAGATACTCATCATAAGTCCAGCGGTCAATATCTCTTTCTCGTGCCTGTTTTATTTTGTCTCTTAAATCTTCCCAAAAGCCCGGCACTTCTCTATTCATTTGCCTCTCTGCCAGATATAAAAGCTCATCACGGAAAGCCTCAAAGTTCCTCAATACCTTTTTTTCTGCAATTGTTTGATTTTGCTTTTTGGAGATTTGATAAGTTTCCAGCGTGCTAATGGAAAAAGACTTATAAATCTGAGGGTGAGAGATTTGCTGGCTCAAATCTGCAATAGTGCCATTGCGATACAAAAAGGCTTTGTTTTGCACAAGCACAATAGGCGCGTTGTCTTTTTGTGGGGCAAAATGCCGGATGTTTTTTATCCAGTAGTCTATGTCAAAAAATACAGTTTCGCTTAGTTCGTTGTAGGAGTTTGTATCTTTTTCCCACAGGAGCATATATATGCTTTCTTCAGAAAGGAAGTATTTATGCGTGGCGTGGTAAAAATCCTGTCCGCCAAAGTCCCAGAAGTGAATGGTCTTGCCGTTTAATTCTTGTGGTTGCCAGTCCTTGATTTTTATTCCGTGAGTGCTGCCTTCCTTTGGCTCTGGATTTGCGTTAGGAATGGTGAGAAAGTTTACCAGTGTTGTTTTGCCTGCCCGGGTGTTGCCCATCAAGATTACTTTAATGTCTTTAACCTCTACCTGCTTCTTTTTCAGTTCCTCAAACCACCTGCGGATTGCTTCTTTGCCCTGCTTGACGACTTCCATTGGTGGTTTTTTAAGGGGGTTGCCACCTATATTTAAGTTTTTAAACCATTTTCTATTTATTATCCAGTCTGGCAGTTCTTTTATTTGATTGTTTTCTAAATCTAACTCTGTCAGCATTTTCAGGTCTTTCAAAGGCGAAAGATCACTGATTTGATTGTCGCTTAAATCTAACTCTGTCAGATTTTTTAGTTCTTTTAAAGGCGAAAGATCACTGATTTGATTGTACTGTAAATATAACTTCGTCAGTTTTTTCAGGTCTTTCAAAGGCGAAAGATCACTGAGTTTATTTTTCCATAAAATTAAATCCGTCAAATTTATCAAGTCTTTCAAAGGCGAAAGATCACTGATTTTATTGTCGCTTAAATTTAACCTTGTCAGATTTTTCAGGTCTTTCAAAGGCGAAAGATCACTGATTTCATTGTCGTTTAAATTTAACCTTGTCAGCTTTTTCAGGTCTTTCAAAGGCGAAAGATCACTG
>CAZWVR010000197.1:0-2530 GCA_964637235.1 uncultured Bacteroidales bacterium
CCTACCGCCTGCCACATTTGGTTTTCGACCGCATCTCCCGCCCGGTGGGGGATGTTGTATTCCCTGCCCTGTCAAAGGTTCAGGACGATAACGAGGCCCTTTTCCGAGGCTACGTGACCGCGGTAAAATACGTGTGCTTAATCTGCTGGCCAATACTTTTTGGTTTAATAGCCGTAGCAGATATCCTGGTTCCTACCCTCTGGGGAGACCAATGGCTACCAATTATAACGCCTCTGCGGATATTGTGTTTAGCAGCAGCTTTGAAATGTTTGTCTCAACCTTTAGGTTATCTTTTTCATTCTAAAAATCGTCCCGATCTTCCCTTTAAAGTATCTTTTTTGGAACTTTTGCTAACTATAATTGTAGTATTGTTTTTCAGCTATTTTTTTGGATTGTTAGGAGTTTCTTTAGGAATGTTCATTTCGGTTTTTCCATCTTTGTTGGCAATCTGGTATGCTTTTTATGTTTTACTCAGGAAAAGTTTTTCTGTTTTTTTGTATGAGTTATTTTCTGTCTTCTTTTCTTCTTTATCTTGTGCTATTTTAGCTTTTTTAATAAATAGACTCTTGCTGTTCTATAGTGAAGCCTCGACTATAATTCTGTTATTCTCTATAATAGTTGGGGCACTATTTTATTTGTTTATTATTTTCTTGTTATTTAAAAGTCTAGCAAGAGATATTTTCTGTAAATTAGAAAAAATATTAGGAGTTAAGCTAAATCTCACTTAATATTATTAGGATGAAAAAAGAATAAAATGAATCTAAAAATATCACTCGCGAGATATTTAGTTATAGGGTTAGGAGCTGATAGGAGAGATACGTTTTCTTTGTTTATGACCATTAATCAAATTCCAGATTCCTTTTTTGTTCACGAAGGATTTATGCTACCATGGTATGGAACAAAAGAAGAAGCATTAAATAAGATTTCTGAGTTTTTAAATTCAACTCAAAAAAAATATGTTGGTGATGTGGGATTTTATTGGTTACCTTATGTTGAAACTGTAATCAAGAACATACCTGATGTAAAATTTATCTGTTTAAAAAGAGATAAAAAACAAACTGTAAAATCTTTTATGAAAAAGACCGAAGGCAGAAATCACTGGATAAATCATGATGGTAAAAAATGGAAAAAAGATTATGTCTGGGATAGATGTTTTCCAAAATACGAAGTTGAAAGTAAAGAGCAAGCCTTAAAATTATATTGGGAAGAATATTATAATAAAGCTATATTATTAGAGAAAAAATATCCTAAAAATTTCAAAATATTTGATATTACAGTTTTAAATTCTGAAGAATCTTTCAAAAAAGTTTTGGATTTCATTGGAGTATCTCACTGTAAAATTATTCCTAAAAAAGAAAATGTTCTCCTTTCAAAGGAAAAAAATAGAGAAATTGAAACTTCTTTGCTAAAGAGAATTAAAATAAGGTGGTTTGAAGAAAAAAAATTTTTACCTTGGAGACTAGAACAAAAAATAGCTTATCGTGGCGGAATACTTAATACTTTGATTTTATCTCCCATAAGGAAAACGATAACGCTAAAAAAAGCAATAAAAAACACAAAAGGAAACGATATAACAGTCGTTCTTCCTATAAGGGATATTGAACCTTTCCGATTATGGCATTCGCTAGCAAGCATTTATAATCAGCAATATAATTTTGGCAAAATATATGTCCTAGTGATCGATTATGGTAGTTCTTTTGAGAAAATCAAGGAGATATTGGATATAGTAAACTTTTTCGGATATAAATATATTTATCTTAACAAGATAAATGAAGTCTGGTCTAAAAGTAAAGCTTTAAATATAGGAATTAGAAATACTAGAACTACCTTTGTGGTTTCTACAGATGTAGATGTGATTTTCTCCCCTTTTTATTTTCAAAAAGCGATTTTTTCTTTAAAGAAAGAGCCTTTTTCTGTTATCTATTCTTATTGTTTGGATTTACCTGAAGAATTAAACGCCAAATTTATTGAGTTATACAAGAAGAAAGATTTTATCGATATCTTTTCAATTAAAAAGAATGCCATCAAACGATGGGATTCTCAACCTTCTTACGGAATTAATATAACATATAAATTTTATTATGATGTAATAAGTGGATATGATGAATTTTTTAAAGGATGGGGATGTGAAGACGATGATTTATATAGAAGGTTTTTCCTTTTGGGGCTAAATCCTAAAGTTATTTTCGATGAAAATGTATTTTACTGCCATATATGGCATGAAAAATGGGGGGGATTATTGACTGAAGATAAGGTAAAGCAAATAGAAGAAAATCGCAAATATATTTTATCTATAAAATCAATAAAAAGAAATGATAAATTTTGGGGAATAGTTTGAGAGTAATTTATTTTATCAAACCTATGAAAATTTTATACATTGCTAATGCCTCTCAAATAGGCAGTGGAAATAAAAGTTTATTAAGTATGGCCCAAAAGACCTCTAAAAGATACTCTGTACATATTTTAGTTCATAAGAATGAATATTTCTATACTATTTTCAACATATAAGAGACCAAAATCTTTGAAAGAG
>CAZWVR010000198.1:0-2515 GCA_964637235.1 uncultured Bacteroidales bacterium
AAATTACACTTGCTGCCCCATCTGTCATAGGCGAACAATCGTATAGACCCAATGGATCAGCAATCATCATAGCATTTAACACATCTTCTACAGTAATGATATTATGAAATTGGGCTTTGGGATTTTTGGAAGCATTTTTATGATTTTTTACAGCAACCTTTGCTAATTGCTCCCTTGTAGCATTAAAATCATTCATATATTTTCTAGCTACAAGAGCAAATAAACCAGGGAAAGTTATACCTTGATATCCTTCAAATTCTCTGTCAGCTGCCATTGCAAGAGAGTAAACACCTTGAGAGGTTATTACATCTGTCATTTTTTCTACGCCTGTTACAAGTACTACATCAGACATACCTGAGGCTACTTCCATGTAAGCATGTCTAAGTGCCACACCGCCAGAAGCACATGCATCCTCTATTCTTGTCGCTGGTATATTTAGTAAACCTAAATAATCAGCCACAATAGGAGCAATATGCTCTTGCTCTACAAAGGTACCGCTACTAAAACTTGCCACATATAATGAATCTACTTTATCAACTCCTGAATTTTTAATCGCTTCTAAACTTGATTCAACAGCCAACTCTCTCCAAGATTTTTCCCACAAGGATCCAAATTTTGTCATTCCTGTCCCTATAACAGCTACTTCTCTCATTATATCAATCCTCCCTCATTTTAATTTTGCCTCTCAAGAATGCATATTTGCCATAATTAATATACATCTTCCTATCAGCGTAATCTTTTAAGAGAGGCGCATTATTTCTAACTTTCTCTAATCTTTCAGTGACCCTAAATATAAAAGAATCACTACCCGCTCCAGAACCAAAAGAGGTAACTAATATAATATCTCCTGCTTTCGCTATATCTAAAACAGAAGCTAAACCTAACAAAGAGCACCCTGAATAAGTATTACCTATATAAGGTGCTACCCATCCGGGTTCAAATTGTTCTTTAGTAAACCCTAACATTTTTGAGGCTCTCAAAGGGAAAGCTCCATTAGGTTGATGAAATACACAGTAAGTAATATCTTGTGGGGTCATCCCAGCTTTTTTCATTACTCCCTTAGCTGAGTTTAAAGTATGATGAAAATAAGCCGGCTGACCTGTAAAAGATCCTGTGTGTGTAGGATAGGATTGACCATCTCTTCTCCAAAAATCTGGAGTATCAGTGGTATAGGAATAAGTTTCAATTACTTCAGCTAAAATATTTTCAGTGCCCATTATAAAAGCTGCTCCACCTGCAGCTGCAGTGTACTCTAAAGGGTCCTTAGGTGCTCCTTGAGAGGTATCAGAACCTATTCCTAGTCCGTATTTAATTTCACCTGATTTAACTAATCCATATACCACAAATACTGTTTCACTTCCCGCTTTACATGCGAACTCATAGTCTGCAACATGCACGACAGGAGTAATGCCTAAAGCATCTGCTACTATTGTGGCAGATGGTTTAACAGCATATGGTTTAGACTCAGATCCAATATATACAGCTCCTATTTCTTGAGGGTTAATTTCAGCTCTTTTTAAAGCGTTTCTAGCTGCCTCGTAAGCAATGGTAACTGAATCCTCGTCTTTTGCAGGAACCGTTTTTTCTCTTACTAATAGTTTGCTCTTCAATACTTCGGCGTCTTCTCCCCATTGGGAAGCTATTTCCTCCACCTTGATTCTACGTTTAGGTACATAGCACCCATATCCCACTATTCCTACTGTCATAGTAAAACCTCCTCATATCAAATTATTAAACTGTGGATTATACATAATTAAAACTAAAGAAATTTTCATCATCTTAACCCGCATTACTCTGGAAATAGAAATAGCATTTAATAATAATGCCGCATTTACGGTAATAAAATAATATGTTATCTACATTATGTCAAGTTTTTTAAATATGTAATCAAATTTTAACAACATATGTTGCTTTATACAATATTTATCGGAAAACAAGATGGTAACACAAAATTAATTACATTAAATATACCTATTCTTAAAAAGGAAAAAATAGTATTTTTCTCTTTTTTCGGGAAAACTCACCAAGATAATCAAAGGAAAGAATAAAATAGAATCAAACTAATAACTGGAAGGAAGTTTTTTCTAATATTTCAGTTTGGGATCATTTAGAAGATAATAAATTACCGGAGATCAATAGATGGGATATAGAAGAATTTTAATTGATACAAGCGTGATAATAGACGAATTTTTCTTTAATGGCTCTAAATAAAAAGTATTTCAATAACTTGGATATGAAAACCTATAAACTAATTATAAAAGGCGGCTCTTGTAGAGGCTCTTTCTTGCTGTTCTTAAAGAAGACCTAAAAATTGGTATAGAGTATAGAATTAGGATAGAAGCTCTTTACCAAACACTAAACTCAATTCTGTTATTAGGATTTTTTTATTTATCATAAGCCTTGTAGTTGCTCTTTCAAATATAACATTTCTAATGTTCCCAGTATAACCGAAAACTTGTATTTTGTAGGTTTAAATCAAAAAAAACAAAAAAATAAACACACACAGGGTGGTGGG
>CAZWVR010000199.1:0-2508 GCA_964637235.1 uncultured Bacteroidales bacterium
TTTAAATAACAATAAACTACTATACTGTGCCTTACTATCTCGTTTGTCATATTTTAACAATGTTTTCTCTATTTCTGTCCAATCTATTATTTTATCTATTTGATAACTAAAGGTGTTTTTTCATCTTTTATTTCTATTTACTACCAATATAATCTATTAAGCTAATGTTTTTTGTAGCCATAATTACTAATTTCCATATAACTTACAATGCTAATATGCTAATAATTATTTGAATATCAGACAATTTATAATATTTTTTAGTCTTTTTTCTGTGTCTTTATGTGTCTTTGATGCAATGGTTTTAGTACTATTATTTTATTCTCTATCTAACGACCAAAATTTGAGATATCTCATAAGTAATCCATCGGTAATTTGATTCGGTGAATAGATAGAATCTAACTCTATTTTACCATTTCGTACCAGTATCAAACGAGGATTATACATAAACTCATTTTTATATGGATTAGCTTCTTTATAAATGTTTAATGTGTCGGATAATATATGGTTATTATTTTTCAAAAAAGCATAATTTGAAAAAAAGTATTTCAAACTTTTAGAGTTATCTACAAAAAGGATATAGGTGTTGGTATGTTGGAACAAAATATTTTTGTTAATGGAGAAAAAGTTCAAAATTTCTTGATTGCAAGCAGGACAACCTCGTGACGAAAGCACAAACAATGCATAAGATGTATCAGTAATGGAACAATAATTTTTTAAATATTTTTTTAATCTTTTTTGGGTATAATATTTGTTTTGTTCTCCTCCAAAAATCTCACACATAGAAGTATTTATCCGCATTTTATATTTATTTTTTTCAGATGCAATTATTTTTCCAATACCAGATGTATCAAGGGCTGAAAAATTGTAAACACATTTTACTAACTTAAAACTATCTGGATATTCTGACTGTTTAAAAGGAAGACATTCCCATCCTTGCATTGTTGTATCTGACGAACAGATAAGTGTTCTGCGGTAAAACACGTATGAATCCGATAATCTTTCTCCTAAATAATTAAAATTTTTGTCTGCAAATATCCATAGTTTGGTTAATTTGCCGAATACAAATTTTGGGAAACGCAATTTTCTTACATAAACTCCCGTTTCCATATCATAATATATACCAAAATAGCAAGGTTCGGTTTCAGAAAATTGTTCGGAAGAAGGAGTTTTATCTGGCAATATGCTATCTATGAAATTTGAAGATAAACGATGCGGAATCAATTTATTGTTTTTTATATCCCATTCGTACACATACGAGGAATATGAAAAAGATATTACAGGGTTACCTTTATCATTTAAGGTCATAGAAATATTTGAATAAATCCCACCTGAAGGATAATAGTTGCCTTTTTTTAATTCGGGGAACCAGTAAGGACTCAATACAATACTATCTGTCTTTAAATCATAATATCCGAATACAGGATCCTTTGTAACAAAAAATGAATCACTTCCTACCGAAGGAATTTTCATGGGGTCATTTATGAAAAATAACTTATTATTAAAAATTAATGGATGACTGACATCATGAAATTGATAACTTACATTTGATGCAGTATTTTCCCATTGAGCTACCGACGCAAAAGAAAAATTATTAGGATACGATTTTTTGATATTACCGTTATAATCTATTATAACCAAAAAGGTATCCTTACCAAAACTTCTATCATTATAAGAGGATAGTAATAATAAAATACTATCTTTGGAAAATACATGAAATGCTACAGGTAAAAAATTATGATTTTTAAGCATTTTTAAATCTATAGTATGTACTATTTTTCTATTACGTACACTATAAAAACAAATACTATCTGTGATTAAATGGTTATCTGCAAATAATGCAATGAAAAATTTTTCCCCATTCCATTCTACAAATTGTCCCTCTTTTAATAACATTTTAGTTTTGAATGAAGAAGCTGAAAATGGAAAATAAATAGAATCTGTAACAGAAACAAATTGTTTTTTTTTAATAGAATGATTTTCGGTATGGTATGAACAAGCATATCCAAAAATAAAAAATAAACTAAATATAATTATCCAAACTCTCATTTTTTTATTTATAAAAAATTAACAAAACGGACACTCTGAATGCTTTTATATGCAGTGTGTCCAATAATATTTTTTTAATATTTCCATCCTGAACGTTTAACTAAAATAACGTCTTCTCCACCTATATTAACATTTTTACAATTTTCAGCTTTCCCATTATCACAATAATAAGAATCTGCATTTACACTACTTTCTTTGAGAGTGCCTGTCCACTTGATAGTTTTTAATGGGATCCATTTGTTACCCAAATTTTTTGCCCAGTAAGAGAATTCTGGTACACATCGGCTTTCATTCTGTTTTCTATCACAACATTTTTTTCTACAAGTACCCATGTTGCTGTCGAGGTTCCTGTTGAAGGTGTTATTTCCTCTTTCTTACAACTACTTGCAAAGATAGCCATAATGGCCATACCCATAAAAATAATTCGTTTCATTTTTTCAATTTTTTTAAGTTAAACAATAA
>CAZWVR010000200.1:0-2498 GCA_964637235.1 uncultured Bacteroidales bacterium
CTGCCCAAAAGCTACGCGAAGTTTCTCATGAACTTCGTCAAATGATACGCAAATTCCGCGTCTAAAAGAAAAGCCCACCCTGTGGGTGGGCTTTTTATCGAAAAGATGCATTCTAATGCTCGGGTTTGACAGTTCATGGATACACAAAAGGCTATATCTGTTAATAATCAGGCTTTTACGGATATCGCACAAAATCAGGCGTGAGTACTAGGGGTCTTCTTGAACGAGGACATTCCCTATAAACCCCGGATTCGCCTTCCTCGGCAGGAAATATCTCAAGCTCTCGGAAAGCTTGAGCCCAAAAGCTTTATAGACCCTCTTCACCAAAGAGCTGGCCTTCGTCCCTTTGTGCACGAGCTGGAGATATTCGATGCGGGAGCCGTCTTTGTTTTTGCGGGCGGTGGCACGGATAAACATGATATTAGTAATTTGGCTTAAAAGTTCTGTTTTGTCAAAATTAAAATCTAAATCGTATTACTATGAAAATTTTACGATTTGCTAGATCCAATCTGCTAAAACCCTTGATAATCAAAGGATTTAATTTTTGAAACCCCCTCAAATTTGCCTAGTAATTGTCAAACTTCGATTAACCGATATTCTGGAGTGAAATCTGTTAGGCGTTTAATGTTTCCTTGAAGTCCAAATTAGAGTTTTTTTACAATTTGGTCTTTAGGAATCCGTTTTTAGGTCTTTTACTGCTTTAGGTTTTAAATTCTAAAGAAAATTTCAATTCTTTCAATTTTTTCTAACGCCCAAATTCAGCGGACCGGCGGTTAGGCCGGTCCGCTGAAGCGGTTTGTTAGATGTCTTGTTACTTTTTAAAATCATATTGTACTTTTAATATAAGCATTAGTATGACATAAAAAGCTGAAAACAAAATACTTATAATTTTCAATATTTATATTACTATCAACTGCCAATGACAATGCAAACAGAGAAATTCCAAAAGTGAATTCACGAATTGCAGAATCAAAGTGGAAAGTTTTTTATTGTTAGATTTAATATATTTTTGAACCTGTAAATCTTTAAGAGCCGCTAAGAAAGAATTGACATAAATTGTAACCACTTTTTATTATAAGAAATTTGAAGAATAACACTGAAACCTGTTAAAGATATAATAATACTTAATAACCAATCATCTAATGATTGCTCAGCTTCATCCACCGAAATCTTATAATAACGCAACATAAACCACAAAAAATAGAAAAGTTACAATAAAACGTCCCCATGTTAATAAACTGGGTCTTTCAATTAATATACAAATTTTATAAGAAAACAAAGTTAATGACGCAACTAAACAAGATAGAGACCTCTGAGAAATTCTCAAGCGCATTTAAAACTTATCAGTTTTCTTATATATTTCTTTAAGTAACAGATTTACGTTCACTGTGAATTAATATAGCAATTTGGACTTTTTCAGAGGTCTCAAGATATAAAAAATGAAATTCGCAACTGTTCCTTGTTCATCTTTAGTTTATTTTTGTTTAACTCCTAACGCCAAAACTCAGCGGTCCGGCGTTAAGCCGGATCCGCTGAAGCGTTTGTTAGAAAGAATAATTTTTACTTAAAAATTCAAATACTACTTCAGTATAAAAATCACTAACTTTATAATGCAATCCTATTCTATCTTTTATCTTTTTATTTGCATTAATACGTCCCATAAAATAGGTTGGATGATATAATCTTATCATAACTGTATCCTTCCAGTATGGATTTTTTGATAAAATTTGACACGCTTCTTTGGTATCCAATTTGTTATGAAGTTTTATTAACTTGGGATCACTATCATTAATAGTAAAGTTGAATAAAAAATAGTCTAAATTGTGTCCTGTTAAAAATATTACTAATTTAGGAGATAACAATTTTAACAATTGAAACACAATATCTTTCTGTAAAGATATAATTTCATTTCGTAAAGTTGAATTTTCACGTTTAGACGGCCTTCCTGAATCGTCTTCTTTATCTTTACATGCTTCCATAACAAATAAATTTATCCAACAATGATTAAGTCGTCTTTCTTTTGTTACTATCCAACCATTAATTATATTTCTTTTGTAAAGTTGGCGATTGAATTCCCAAAAATGGCCACCATATTCCTCTACCTCTTCATCTACAAATTTATCATATCGCTCTATTAGTGCCTTTCTTTCAATTTCTTTCAAGGAAGACCCTAAAAATTCCTTATGGAAATCATCTTCCGTTTTTGGGTACCAAGTATTAGTTTCTTGTCCAACTACAACCACTCTATTTTGCAAGTATTCATTACTGATACGAGATATTAAAGGATAAGATAATCTTTTAATTCTAGACGGTTTACTCAATTTATTCTTAAAAAGCTCTAAGATTGCAGTCTGTAGTTCAGATAATATCATTTTCTAACGCCTAAACTCAGCGGCCGCGGTTACGCCGGTCCGCTGAAGCGATTTGTTAGGCAGTTTTTTAATTAAATTTCATCATCAAAAATTGGATTATACCTGGGCTTCATACATGCTGAAAGA
>CAZWVR010000201.1:0-2456 GCA_964637235.1 uncultured Bacteroidales bacterium
TTGTCTCCTGTGTATTTATTGTACTAAAAATCAATTAAGGAATGTAAATCTAACGAGTGTTGGTTGTAATTTTTATTTTGGTTTTATTTGCTATCCAATACATTACAGGAACCATTATTAGTGTAAGAAATGTAGCAAAAGTAAGTCCAAATATTATACTTGAAGCCAAGGGTGCCCAGAATTCAGCACTTGTTCCACCGAAATATATATGCGGATTAAATTCTGATAGCATTGTTTTGAAATTGAGATTTAGCCCGATAGCCATTGCCAAAACTCCAAAAATTGTTGTAATAGCTGTTAGTAGTACAGGTCGTAATCTTGTTCTTCCGGCTTCTATTATACACTCTTTAATATATTTGGGAGGAAGTGTTTCCTCTTCATTTAGATTAAGTTCTTTTTTCTTTCTTAATTTTAGTAGATCAATATAATCTATAAGTACTATTGCATTATTGACTACTACACCTGCTAATGCTATTATACCTATGCCTGTCATTATTACTACAATATCCATATTAAATATTGCATATCCGAGGAAAACACCTGTTGTGCTGAAAATAACACTAGCAAGTATTATTAGAGGCTTAACTAAGGAGTTAAATTGAGTAACGAGAATTATCAATATAAGAACAAGAGCAGCAAGCATTGCTATCATCATAAATTGCATTGATTCTTTCATACTTTTTTGTTCTCCTGTAAAAGATATTGTATATCCTTCGGGAAGTTTAAAGTTTTGTAATTGTGCTTTTATCAGTTTGTTAATAGTTGTAGAATTATAACCTTCTATTACGTTAGAATATACCGTAATAGTTTTTTTTGTATCTATATGTTTTATAGCATCATATCCTGTTGTAAATTTAACCGAAGCTACGGAGCTTATAGGCACACTTGTTAGTGTTCCGCGAATATTGCGTACTGTAATTGTTTGATTTAGAATTTGATCTAAGTTATTTCTGTATTTTTTAGCTAATCTAATGTTAATAGGATATTCGTCGTCTTGATATTTAAATTTTGAGGCTTCGGTGCCGAATATTGCGTTTCTTATAGTCATTGCGACTTGTGCAGTTGTTAAACCTAATTCTCCGATTTTTTCTCTGTTTGGTTCAATTATTATTTCTGGACGTCCGGTTTCTATGTCCATTTTAAGTTTTTCAATACCGGGTATATTTGCATTTTCTATTTTATTGATAATACTGTCTGCAAGTGCTATAAGTGTATATAAGCTATCTCCGGAGATTTCTATGTTTATTGGTTTACCCACAGGAGGTCCGTGTTTATCTCTTTCTACATATACATTTATGCCTGCATACCGATTTTTTAGCATTAACGTTAAATCGTGCATAATTTTTGAGGTTTTTATACCCTGTCGATCTTCATCGTCTACGAACGTTATTGTCATCATTGCTTTATTATACGTTTTGCCTATTGGTATTTCTCTTTCTCTTGCAACTCCATTGCCGACGGTTACTACTTTTGATTCAATTATTTTATCGTATGGTTTTAAAAACTTATTTATGTCTCTGACTATTATTCGTGTAATAGAGTCTGTATAGTTTAAGGTTGATCCAGTTGGTGTTTCAATAAATACATTTAAATAGCGTGGTTCCGTATCAGGAAAAAACATTATATTTGGATTACTGATTTTAAAATAGATGACGAACGAGAGTAATAATAGCAATGTGGTTAAGAGCAATAACCATAGAGGATTTTTACCTTTTAATGAGAATTCAATGAACTTCAAATATATATTTTCTAACCAAGGGAGAAATTTATTTTGAAACCATTTTGAAATATCAAAGAATAGGAAAGTATATAGTAGTAAAAGTATAGCGCTTATTATTAGCAAGTTAGCTACTGTGAATTTTTTTAGGAAATAAAATGGTATTGAAATTACTATTATTAAAATACTCCACAATAATGTTTTTTTTGCGCTTAATTTTTTTATTTCTGATGCTTTTTTTACAAACCATTTAGCTAATACAGGCGTTATCACTAATGCTGTAAATAGTGATGAGGTAAGCACTATAATTAATGTTTTTGGCAAAAGTTTCATAAACATCCCACTGATAGAGTTCCAGAAAAGTAAAGGTAAAAATGCTGCTAAAGTAGTTAAAGTTGAGGTTGTTATAGGTATAGCTATTTCACTGGTAGCTAATAAGGAAGCTTTATTTATTTTATAACCTTTATCTACAAAGCGATATATATTTTCAGTTACGACAATAGCATTATCTACAAGCATTCCAAGTGCCAAAATTAAACCGAATAAAGAAATCATATTTATTGCCTCTCCGAGTATCCCTAAGATTAAATAAGATAAAAACATAGACATAGGGATAGCAAATCCTACTAATGTAGCATTTCTTAGACCTAAGAATAAAAATAGTACTACTACTACTAAAATAATTCCCATTATCATATTATTCTCTAAGTTGTTGATCATTTTTGTAACTATCTTTGAT
>CAZWVR010000202.1:0-2450 GCA_964637235.1 uncultured Bacteroidales bacterium
TTTTCTTCTTACTTTTCTTCTTACTTTTTATTTTGTTTGTTAAATATTTTTTGTTCTTCTCATATTTTAGGACTTGCACAAGACTATTTAGGCTTTTTTTAGCTTGTGTTGTTTTTTGTGTTATTGCCGAATTATAAGCTAAATCAATAATTTCTCTTTCTATTTTAGCATTTGGTTTTATTATTTCAAGAATTTTTTTACAAGTTTCTATTTTAGGATATTCATTGCCTACATCTTTTCTGTTTTTTAACCATTTGAATGCTACCTCTGTTAGTTTCTCTTTATATACCGGAAAGTTTTCTATAATCCCTTTAAAATCTTCAAATAAAGCTTCGCCATTATTATTTTCCTTATAATCTGATAATTTGATTGAATCTAATATAGCAAGATTATTTTTTGTTATTTTTTTAGATTTGATTAAATCTGTGATATCTTTTATTGTGTATTTTTCTATTATATGATCATTTTTTAGTTCTTTTTGCATTTTATAAATAAGTTTCTTTTTTTGATTAGTTTTTTTTATTGTACTTAACATAAGAATTGCGCTTATTATAGCTAATATAGCAAGTAAAAAGAAAAGAATAGGATGCTTGTATTTGCTCCATTTATTACTGAATTCTCCCCTTGACTCTCCATTCAATTTATAAATGTCATTTAGAAATGAATCTATATTTTGATATCTTCTTTCTTTTATTTTATTTGTTGCTTTATCGATTATTTTTTGTATATTCGGATCGTTATTTTTCCCAAATAATTTCGGCAAAGGTCTTTCAATTATTTTTTGAGTTATTTCATAATCACTTAAATTGTTTTTTCCTTTGATTGGAGATTTGCCTGTTAACATTTCGAAAAATATAAGACCAAGAGAAAAAATATCTGATCTGAAATCCACATTTTTGTTGTCGCCCTTAATTTGTTCCGGACTCATATATGACTTAGTGCCAATTGTTGCTCCCACATCAGTTAAACTATTGTTTTTATTATATGATTTTGAAATTCCAAAATCCATGATTTTGATATTATCATTTGGTAATATCATAATGTTTGATGGCTTTAAGTCTCTGTGGATTACACCTCTTTTATGAGCTTGGTTTACAGCTTTAAGTATTTTTGTAAAATAGTTTAGTACTTCTTTTTTATCAAGAATTTCATTGTATTTCAAATAATCATCCAAAGACATACCTTTAACGTATTCCATTATTATATATTGGTGTCCATTTGAATTGCCATAATTTAATACGTTTACAATACCTTCACATCCTTCCAATAAATCAATAGTTTTGGCTTCTTCCTCAAACCTTTTATATACTTTATTGTTATTTGAATAATTGGTATTAAGTACTTTTATTGCTACTTTTTTTTGCAATGTTAAATGCTTAGCAAGGTAAACAACCCCCATCCCCCCCTTACCAATTATATGTGTTACTTTATAATTATTAATTATCTTACCTATCATTTCTCCCTATGTAACAGTTAGAATTAAAACTATTTTTCATCCTGAACAACAATTGTTCCTGCCATAAAATCATGTAAAGCTTGTTTTTTCTTGGTCCATAAAGGCAGAAAGAATCCAATATATAAAATCAGTCCGGATATAATGTAAGATAAATATCTTCCCCATGCTTGTAACTTAGTTGGATACCGTTTTGATTCTGCATCTAAAACTCTAACCCCTGCAATTCTTTTTCCAAGCGTTCTTCCATGTTTATTGAGTTGGACAACATAATAAAAATGTATGATTAAAAACAATCCTATAAATCCGATAAAATATATCATTAATGCTATTCCGGCACTTTTCGTATCCATCGCTAACATATACATTCCCATTAAAATTCCAATTAAAGGAACTAAGGCTAAGTTCATAAAAATACCATCTAATAAATATCCTCCTAGTCTTGCACCCCATGATGCATAATGCAAATCCATAGGGGGTTTGGAGATTTCTTTACATATATTATCCAAAACTCCGAAATCAATTTGAAATTGAGGCCCTTTTTGACTTCCAAGTAATATTTTATTATAAGAAAAAACTTGTTTTTCTTCGTTATCATGTAATCGCATTCCGTCAATCCAAGTTCCATAGGTTGCTTTTATATTCTTGATATAATAAGAACCATTTCTAACTGATATTTTACAATGGGTATTTCCAACTGAGGAATATTCTTGAGGCACAGTAATTGTCTTATGGTCAAATGAGCCAATGGAATAATTTGGATTCCTTCCTAAAATAATTGTACAAGCCATAATGTTAGTTTTTATTTGTTTTAATAATTCACAATAATGAGATGAAAAATTTATCAAAAGTAAAGCAATAATATTATGTTTTTTTTAAGATTTCTTTTAATAAAATTTATCGTCTTTCGTCATCGTCTTTTCACGCTGTAAAGTTAAAACTAATTATTTTAATAAAATGCCCAATGTGCATGAACATAGAGCGAAATGAATCGAAC
>CAZWVR010000203.1:0-2428 GCA_964637235.1 uncultured Bacteroidales bacterium
AAAGTACTCTTTATTGCATATCAATTCCCTCCCCTAAATGTGGGCGGAAGTTTTCGTCCACTTAAATTTGTTAAATATTTCAACGACTTTCAAATAGAACCTTTTATTATAACTTTAGACCCAAAAGATTACGCAAAAGTTTACAAAAATTTTAATACTGACTATAACCTTTTGAACGAAATAAAAAATGTAAAAAAGAAAATAATCCATATCCCTACTGAAAACTTATTGGCAGCTAAAAATAAAATTAGTTCATATTTTAATTTCACAAAAGGGAAAGAAGCCAAATTCTGGAAAAAAAACTTTTT
Source organism: uncultured Bacteroidales bacterium (assembly GCA_964637235.1). Classification (GTDB taxonomy): domain Bacteria; phylum Bacteroidota; class Bacteroidia; order Bacteroidales; family S143-33; genus CAZWVR01. The sequence goes on from CAZWVR010000203.1 coordinate 309, forward strand.
TAAAATAACACAAAAATTAATAGAACAAAACACTTTTAAAGCCATAATAATTACAGCACCACCTTTTAGCGTAATTGCATTAGCTGTTAAACTTGCTAAAAAAAATAATCTACCTCTTATAATTGATATGCGAGACTCTATGTCTATGTGGGTATATTCCCCTTATGCAACATATTTACATTTTTTTATCACAAAAACAAAAGAAAAATATTGGTTCAAAAATGCCTATAAAATTATTGCCGTAACAAAAGAAATGATAGAGGACTGGAAAAAAATACATAAACACTGCAAGATTGAAAAATTTCAAGTTATCCCCAATGGCTTTGATGAGAATATTGCTTTTGATAAAATTATTTTAAAACCAACTCATAAATTAACAATAGGCTATATTGGCAGTTTTTATTATAATCCTGAAAATAGAAAATTAATATTTCAACCAAAAAATGAAAAAAAATGGCATAGAAAATTACAATACGTGCCACGCAAAGAAGATTGGCTATATAGAAGTCCTTTTTTCTTTTTTAAAACACTTCACTATTTATTTGAGAAAAAACCAGAATTAAAAAATAAAATATTCGTAAAATTTGCAGGTAATAAACCTAAATGGCTCATTGAAATGATTGAAAACTTTAAACTCCAAAATAATGTTGAACTCGTAGGTTTTTTATCATCTGATGCATTGCAAAAGTTTAAAAATCAATGCGATGCTTGGCTATCTACTTCTGTAAAAATACCAGAAGGAAGAGACTACTGCATTGCAGGTAAAACATTTGACTATATAACCGACAGAAAACCTATTTTCGCTTTTGTATCAGAAGGTGCTCAAAAAGACTTTCTCATAAATTCTGGTATGGCTGTTATATTTGACCCTGATAATATCCAACAAGCAGCCGAAAAATTAGAAAATATTTTACATTATGGCATTACATTAGAACCTAACAAAAGTTTCCTTGAACGCTACCATAGAAAATTTCTTACAAAAAAATTAGCAGATATTATACACTCATTACCAAATTAATGTTTTATGAACTCAAAAAAAATTCTCTATATAATCGGAGGAAATATAACAACTGCACCACGTGCCTTAAAATCTATTATTTCATTACATCCTAAATATGACCTCGCAATCGCTTTTATAAATAAAAGTAATTTATGGATAAAATTTGACAAAGAATTTTTGAAAGAGACGAATATCCCATATAAAAATACTTCCCTATTAAGGCAAGATTTTATTCAATGGAGTAAAGCTACATCCATACACGAAATAGCAAAATCTATATATCCATTTTTTAAAAATAGTCTGACAATAAATGCCTATGCAAGCAATAAAGGAATGATTTCCTTGCAATATGGATTGAGAAAAATAAAAAATAATTTTGATTTAATCATAGCCCATACTTACCCAGCTATTTATCCAGCATATAAATTTGCAAAAAAACATAATATACCATTTATTTTTGATGTAGAGGACTATCACCCAGGTGAAAAATGCTCACCTAAGGAAAAAATGCGCAGAGAATTTTTAATGAAAAAAATTTTGCCGCAAGCCGCTTTTTTTACCTATGCTTCACCAATGATAGGGGAATATACGCTAAAACTTATTGGACAGTATCCTACTGATAAACACGCACTTATAAACAACTCTTTTCCGCAAAAAGAATTCACTTTTAAACAAAACGATTCTGAAAAAATAAAATTCGTATGGTTTTCGCAAAATATTTCACAAGGCAGAGGTCTGGAACTGGTTTTACCTGCTTTGCATAAGTATAAACACAAAATAGAATTTCATCTTATAGGTAATTTATACACCGATTTTTACAACAATTTCTTAAAAAAATATGCTGATTTTATTGTTATACATAAACCTTTGCCACAGAAAGAATTAAATTTAAAACTTGCAGAATTTGACGTCGGACTGGCTCTGGAAATCAGTAATGTGGATATTAATAAACAAATAGCTGTATCAAACAAAATTTGGGCATATTTTCAAAGTGGGCTATATATTTTAGCTACTGATACTCCGGCGCAAGTCAAATTTTTATCTGAACATAAAAATACAGGTTTGATTGCACAGCAGAATACCGAAGATTTTAATCTGAAAATCAGACAAATAATAAACA
>CAZWVR010000204.1:0-2393 GCA_964637235.1 uncultured Bacteroidales bacterium
TAATAAATCAGAAAAACAGCTATAACGTTTCCATAAAATAAAAAAGCAACGAGCCATAACTCAATATAAAAATAGGTTATACATCACTGTATACACAAATTTTTTATTCCTACTTTATTTTTTATTAATTTTAAAATAAAAAATGAAAAGAATAGTCTCTCTTATTGTAACACTATTAAGCACGTTTTATCTCATTTCTCAAACAGATACAATAATTTATCATTTAACAATTTCAGAAAGGATTGTAAACTATTCTGGCAAGAAAGTCCGAGCCCTCACAGTGAATGGGAGCATACCAGGCCCAGTATTAACCTTTAAACAAGGTCAATACGCCGTTATCTATATTACAAACCAGTTAAAAGAAGAAACATCTGTTCACTGGCATGGTTTATTACTACCAAGTTTTCAGGACGGCGTACCATATTTGAATACCCCACCTATAAAACCAGGAGAAACCTTTAAATTTGAATTTCCAATACGACAATCTGGGACTTATTGGTATCATTCTCATACTGGACTACAAGAGCAAAGAGGTGTCTATGGTGCTATTGTTATATTACCAGAGAGACCACATATAAAGTATGACACTGATTTGGTAATAGTCTTTTCGGATTGGACAAACGAAAATCCAGACAATATTCTTAAAACACTTAAAAGAGGTAGTGAATGGTATCAAATAAAAAAAGGAAGTGTTACAAGCTTAAATAAAGTTTTAAAAGAAAAAGGTGGATTAAAAGCACAAATAAAGATGTGGATGATGCGCATGCCAGGTATGGATATATCTGATATTGCATACGATAAATTCCTGGCTAACGGTGATACTGTAAAATATTACCCCAATCTAAAACCTGGACAAACAGTCAGACTAAGGATTATTAATGCTTCGGCAGGAACATACTTCTGGATTAATTCCGGCTATGGGGATTTAACTATAGTATCTGCTGATGGAAAAGATGTGGATCCTGTCCGAACAGATAAATTGCTCATAGCTATTGCGGAAACTTACGATATCATTGTAAAAATTCCAGAAAAACATTCCATAGAAATAAAAGCGACTGCACAGGACGGATCTGGGCATGTTTCAGTATTTTTGGGCAAAGGTACTCCTATATACGCTTCTGCAATTCCTAAACCTGACCCGGTTAAAATGATGATATCAATGTCAAAAATGATGGAAAAAAAGAAAAAAGGAATGCAAATGCCAATGATGCCGTCAGAGAGCTCAAAAAATGATAGTATAAAACCTTTCAACTACAATATACTCCGTTCTACTATTCCCACAGCCCTGCCTGATACTATGCCCGTGAAAACCTATACTTTTGAACTTACAGGCAATATGTGGCGGTATATATGGTCTATAAATGGAAAAACTCTTTCTGAAGCAGATAAAATAATAATTCGTAAAGGAGAAAGAGTTCGTTTTGTACTCATTAATAGAACAATGATGCATCATCCTATGCATCTCCATGGGCATTTCTTTCGCGTTATAAATAATCAAGGAGAATATTCACCTTTAAAACATACTGTAGATGTCCCTCCTATGCAAAAAGTAACTATTGAATTTGATGCCAACGAAGAGGATGATTGGTTCTTCCATTGTCACATTCTTTATCATATGAAATCAGGCATGGCCAGAGTAATACATTACCAAGGAAGCAAAAGGGATCCCCGTTTAGCTCCATACCCGGTTAGTAAACTTTATAATATGGACAAACATTGGTTTTTCTGGGGTGAAGGAGCGCTTGCATCTCACATGGGGGAACTTAATATGACTTTATCTAATACCAGAAACCAAATATTATTTACAAGTGAATACGGATGGAATAAAAACACAGAAATAACCCTTTACTATGAACGCTTTTTAGGAGATTATTTCCGAATATACGGAGGACTTGACATAGAAAATGAAATACCTGGGCAAATAGATACATTAGAAACACTATATAGAATAGGTTGGCGATGGTTGCTACCTTTATTTGTAGACTTTGACTTTAGTATTGATAACTTATTACGCCCACAACTTGCCATTGATTATAGCTTACTTATTTTTCCGAGACTTGAATTTTTTGTCAATTGGGAACTTGAAAATGACTTCGGCCTAACCGACTATTCTTCACATGCTTTTTATTGGAAAAGAAAGAATACCATAACTACAGGCGTGGAGGGTATAATAAGCAAGAACTTCTCTATCTTAGCAAGCTATGATAACAGATTTGGTTTAGGAGGAGGAGTTATAGTTAGATTCTAACGTTTCTCCATTTCCATACTCTTAAACTATAAAATAAAGTTCGGGGCTGCCAATAAGTCGCAGCCCCGTAAATAAGAATATCTACCACATTTTACCACCTGTTACGCGGTGTATAATGGGTATGCAAGAGTTTATGAGAAAGATG
>CAZWVR010000205.1:0-2377 GCA_964637235.1 uncultured Bacteroidales bacterium
TAAAATATGTGTGTTTAATTTGTTGGCCCATACTTTTCGGAATTATTGCTGTAGCAGATATCCTGGTGCCTACCCTTTGGGGAGACCAATGGCTGCCCATTATAACACCTTTGCGAATATTGTGCATCTGCGCAGCCTTGCGGTGTTTAGTCCAACCATCAGGGTTTATTTTTTATTGTAAAAATAGACCCGATATTCCGGCAAAGACTTCTATAATTGAATTATTTTTTACAACCTTTTTAGTGATTTTCTTTTCTAAATATGGTCTAGTTGGTGTTTCTTTGGCCATGCTATTTTCTGTTTTGCCTTCCATGATTGTTTTGTGTATTGCTTTTTCGTTGTTAAATAGCAATATTCTAAAGCTTATTTCTTCTTTCTTTTATGTTTTTATAGTTAATTTAGCTTTGCTTTTCTTTGCTATATTCTCAAAAAATGCAGTGCATTATTTAAGCACACAAACTTTTATTTCATTAGCTTTTTCCATTGCTTTGTCTGCATTGTTTTATTTAATACTATCAGTTTTCTTTTTCCCTAAAGAGATTTCTTTCTTTAAAAAGATATTGCTAAATTGAAATTTTTATGAACGACAAAATCATATTTATTGGCGAAAAACCTGTAAAATCGAGTCCTAGTCTTGAACTTGGGCGAGTTTTTTCTCGTAAAGGATATAATGTGAGCTACTTAGAAAATTTAGACTTAAATAATACTTTTCTTTTTTTAAAAAGTATTAAAGGAGCAAAAGCATTAATAGTTGTAGACTACAGTTTTTGTTTATTCCGTTTGCGCCAGCTGTTTCTAGCTTCTTTGCTTGGTGTTCCTGTTATAAAGTGGTGGGTAGGTTCAGATGTTTTTAATTTGATACACTCTTATCGTTTTCGTAGTTATTATAAATATTATAATTCTTTATATAATGTTGCAGTTGCTCCACACTTAGTTGACGAGTTAAAAGATCTCGGAATCAGTGCAACGTTTATCCCTAGTGTTGTTTATGATAAAGTGTTGCCCGAAGATTATAATTTTGTGAAAAACATTCTTGTGTATTTACCTACCGATAGAAAAAATTTTTATGGTTTAGATATTATTGAACCCTTGATCCAAAAATTCCCTGAAATAAAATTTGTTGTTGTTGCAGATGATAGTCATTATTTGAGTCGATATAATAATGTTATCAGCCTTGGTTGGATAAATGGTCTTAAAAAAGTTTGGCCTAATGTAGGTTGTCTTCTGCGTATTACAAAACATGATGGTCTTCCCCGGATGATTATTAGTGCTTTAATGAGAAAGAAATATGTTATTTATTCCTGGCCTTTACCTGGCTGTTGGCTTGCCAATAATTTTGAAAGCTGTTCTCACTATATAAAGGTTTTCATGAATCTTTCAACACCTAATAATTCTGGTCCTTCTGCTGTTAAAGAAATTTATGGAGATATTTCTCCTGAAGAAAGGTACCTCACTCTTATTAATAGTTTATATTCAAAGCGTTTTGATTTTATCAAATTTGTTAACAACTTTAAAATGATGCTTTTAATTTATAAAGGGGTGAGGTCATATAAATGATTAGTTTTGATAATATTTTACCTTATTTAGAAGGTGTTAAGTTTAGTAATCATTTATTGGTCAATATAGGCTGCTCTGGTTTTCTATCAAATAAAATAATATGCAGAGATGAGTTTTTGACCAATCTATGTAAAAATAAAAAGGTCCTACACATTGGTTTTTTAGACCATATTGATTTAATTGAACAAAAAATAAAGGAAAATTTATGGCTACACGCAAAGCTAATTGAGTCAAGTAAAATTTGTTATGGATTAGATATAGACGCTAATGGAATAAATTATGTAAAAAAGAAATTCGGGATTAAAAATATATATTTTGCTGATATTTTTAATATGAATATCCCCAGTGAAATATATCAAGTTGATTTCGATTTGGTTTTGTTACCAGATGTTATAGAACATCTTAATGATCCTGTTCTTTTTCTCTCAAGGATGAAAAAATGTTTTCAAAATGTCGAGAAGTTAGTTATTACTACTCCGAATGCTTTTAGACTGCAAAACTTTACAAATGTTTTAAGAGGTATAGAAATATTAAATTCTGATCATCGATACTGGTTTACACCTTATACTCTTTCTAAAGTAGTGATTACGGCAGGTTTTAAGAAAATATCTATCATTTATGCTGAACATAGATATACGCCTAGAAGAAAGCTTTTAAAAAAAATCATTTTGAAAAAATATCCGCAGTTGAGAGATTGTATTATTTTGAAGTGTCGATTTTAAAAATTCTTAGCGTTTGAGGTTCGAAATGATCTCTGTTGTAATCCCCTGCTATAATGCAGAGCCTTTTTTGAAAGTAACTATTGAATCTGCTTTAAACC
>CAZWVR010000206.1:0-2374 GCA_964637235.1 uncultured Bacteroidales bacterium
TTTTATTATTGCTTATCAATATTCTGTAATTTTTGTATTATTTATTGATAATAGTGTGCCAGTTTTGTAATTGGTTTATTTTCAATAGAATAGTCTTTTGTTGTTTTTAATATATATGTTAATTTTGTTATATTTTATGATAAAATTATTATATTTGTTGCGTGATTTATTAAATGAAAATCATTTTTTATGGGTAGAGAGGAAAATATTTTTATTACCTGGCACTATACCAATTATGGTATTGCTTATTTGAAACACATCTTAGCTGCTTTTTATAAAGGAATTGTGAATATGGAGAATCTCAATGCCGAAGGTATTTCTCAAACAGAGATGGATAAAGTGTTTGATCAACAGGAGAAAGGATTTGTTTTTGACAAGGTTTATTATCTGGTAAGTGACCAGCAGGCTTTTGATAAATTATCCTCCAGAAGGTTTAGTCAAAAGACCATTCTGACTGATGAATTAATTTTAAAAAATGATTTGAAAGAGGTTTGGCAGGATTTATTAGGAATGAACATAACCTCTATAGAGGAACAGGATAGATTTGTGAGGTCAAATTATCCAGCTTTAGTTTATAAAAAATGGTTACAGCTGCTGTGGCGTAATATCCATAAATATACTATTGAAGATCAAATTAAATGGTTAAAGGATTTTAGTAATATTGATAAGCGGTATAAGGATAAAAATTTTGAAGATATCAACCTTAAAGTCAATGATTTAAGAGACATTGAGGAAATTGCAGAAAAAGTCTATGAGTTTATTACAGAAATAAAAACGAGGCATCCTTATGCAAATTTTATTATTAATGTTTCGCTGGGAAGCAATGAAACACAGGTGGTATGGCATATTTTCAGTGAGATGAATCTCCTGCCATATAATACCAGATTTATTAAAACTTATGATAATAAGCTTGATACAAAACAGCGTTTTAAGGATTTTGCAATTACAGAGGTTCCCACAAAGATTTTTACGCGTATTCACTCAAAAATCTCTTTGTATGAAAAGCCTCATTCCACCAGCCGTGTCCTGGCCGAACTTAAGATGCAGCAGTATATAAATTCTGGTTTTGCCGTTTTATTACTTGGAGAGCGGGGCACAGGTAAGACACGCCTGGCTAATAAATATAAACAGGGCAAGAGGGTTATTGCGGTCAATTGTGCGAGCTTTACTAATAATACGCTGGCTCAGAGTATATTATTTGGATACAAAAAAGGTGCTTTTACTGGTGCACATAAGGATACTCCTGGTGTTTTTGAGCAAGCTAATGGTGGAATTTTATTCCTGGACGAAATACACCATCTGGATAAAGAAATGCAAGCAAAACTTATGAAAGCTATTGAAACAGATGAGAATAATAATTTTACTATCAGAAGGTTAGGGGATGATAAGGAAATTAAGGTCAATCTTACATTGATTTTGGCTTCCAATAATACTATAGATGAGTTGAGAGAAAAATTATTACCAGACTTTTATGATAGAATTACCCAACTGGTCATAGAATTACCTCCTTTGCGGGATACTCCAGAAGAAATACCAGCGGAATTCAGAAAAATTTGGGCTCAAATGAAATTTGAACTTTTTTATCCTTTTGATAAATATGTGGCAGATAATCAGGAATTTTTTCAGTGGTTGAAGACACAGAAATTATATGGAAATTACAGGGATTTACAGAAAATTTCTATTTACTATAAAACTTACCTGGATGCCCAGAAAGAAAATCCACAAATGTTGAAATTAATGAAAGTAAGGTCTGTGGTAGATTTTGTGAAAAATGAATTTGAAAGATATATATCTGTAAATCCGTATAACCCAGAAGAGGATCTGTTTTCGGATAACAAAACAGCTGAGCAAATGGTCAAATGTTTTAAGAAAAAACTGGCTCAGTGGGCTATTGATCGTTTTGGCACTGGCGAAAAAGCTCAGGATCATTTTGCAGAGCTGGGTGGACAGACCACTAAGGAGACGCTATATAGATGGAGAAACGAAAAATGTTAGTTGAAAAAACTAATGAATTATTAAGTAAATTGTTAATTTTGATAGAAATTTAAAAAACAAAAATACTATGGACAAAGATATTTTAGAAAAGGCTCAGCGCTGGCTAATAGGTGATTTTGATGCAGAAACCAAAGCAAAAGTCCGCTATTTGCTGGAACATGATGAAAAGGAACTGGAAGACAGCTTTTATAAAGACCTGGAATTTGGCACAGGTGGGTTAAGAGGGAAACTCGGAGTGGGAACTAACCGTATGAATATCTATACAGTAGGGAGAGCAACACAGGCGCTGGCAAACTATCTGCATAAAAGTTTTCCGGGAGACAACGTTAAAGTTGCCATAGCACATGATAGCCGTCACAATAGCCGTCTTTTTGCTCAG
>CAZWVR010000207.1:0-2294 GCA_964637235.1 uncultured Bacteroidales bacterium
TATTTTGGTTTAAGGCAATAAAATCAACGAGAAAATGAAACGAATTATTTTTATGGGTATTGCCATTATGGCTATCTTTGTAAGTGGTTGTAAGAAAGAATATTACACAGAATCACCAGCTAAAAATGATGCCACTATTTTATTGTTAAAATCATATACAGATTCTGTAAAAAAGGTTTACAAAACTGATGTGCAATTAAAAAAGCATAGGTGGTTGAGAATATTAGGAAAGGATTTATTAGGTGCTTTAAGTGGTGCTTACACAGGTTCCCAAATAGGGAGTTCTGTACCTGGTTTAGGAACAGGAGTTGGTGCTGCTATTGGTGCAGTTGTTGGTGGAGCAGGGGCATCATTGGTTGAAGCAGGAAAAGAAGATAAACCTGCTGCAGGAAATCAAGGAGGAGCAATAGTTGTTCACAATGCACAAAATCCTTATGAATATGTTGCAAATTTGCATTATGAAATTATTAAGGATATAGCAGAGGATAGTTTAATCGTTTATAAAAATGGTAAATTTATTTTTAACTCATATTATAATTATGTTATTTCAAAAATGAGGAATATATTCGACAATGATAATTTAAAGTATTTTAGAGAAGATATTTTTAAAAACGTTAGTAACTTTGTAGATAATTATAATCATGACTTATTATTTTTCGTAAATGATAATGAAACTCCATATTATAATAAAATAACACCAGAAGAAAGAATTATATTAAATTTGTATTATGAATTATTTGAAATCGCACCGAATTATGAAACATTTGCTATGATTTCTATTGGATTTGAAAACATAATAAATAATAGCATTTACTTAGATGAAAAAACAAAAGCTGTATTACTAACTAACATGGCAACTGCAAGAGTTGGTATTGCATATTGGTATTAATTTTTTTTAAATCAATATATTATGAAAACCAAAATTGTTTATTCACTGTTTATTTTACTGTTTTTTTCCTATCAATTATTTTCACAAAATAATAAAAAAATACAAGTTAAGTGGGGCATAAGCTCCACTTACTTATCTAATTTGAAACTAAATAAAGTTTTGGAGAAAAATGGGTTAGAGAAAGTAGATATTTTAAACGGGGGAGTTAGTATTTTTTTCAGATATGCGGTATCTGAAAAAATATCCGTATTTTTGCTACCCTCTTTGGAATCAAACTTAAAAAATTCCTTACACATTTTCTCTTTGGGGGTAGGAATTAATTATAAATTGTTTGATGATATAGATGCAGGTTTGTTTTATGCTTACCAAAATGTAAATTATTTTTACATAAAAAACAAATCAGATTTAGATGCCAATAATATGAAAAATGCCACCACCTCGATAATTTCTCTGTACAACAATTCTCATTTATTGGGTATAAATTTAATGTGGAATGATTTTGTAATTAAAGATGTGTCAATGCTATTGGAACCTGGATTTGTGATAATTTCATCTAAGTGGAAATCAGAATATTACCTAACTAAAAATTTTCCAGATGAGCAATATTTTAGTATGAGATTGGTTTTTCATTATGCCTTGTAAATTTAGATACATTGTTTTTTATACATTTAAAGAAAAACTTCACTGTTGTCCGATAAAAGTTTTTTCAAAAGCGGGATTTCCGGCAAAGGATTTCCCGCTTTTGTGTATTTTTTATTTGTGGAACACATTATTTTGTTTTTGTTTGTTTTCACCACAAAAATCTTTCACTTTATACAGCGTCGCTGTTGTTTGCGACTTACCATGCCGGCAAAAGTAAGTCGTACCAAAAATCAAATGTAATTTTATTGTTTAACTTAAAAAAGAAAAAACGTTATGAAACACACAAAATTTATTGGAATTGCATTATTTTTGTTAGCAAGTGTGTAAGCAGTTGTAAGAAAGAGAAGATAGATGAAACGAGTTTTGTCAATCCTTTTGATAAATATGGGAATAAGATTGAAAAGTATTATTTAGATTTAAAACAAATTTTACAAGATAGTACAAGTCGTGATAGTAGCATATACAAGAAAAGAATAATGGAAATAATGAAAAATTTTGACGATACTTATCCCTCAATAGATACTTCAAATTATTCCGAGTATGAATCTAATTATATCTCGTTGCTTATTTCCCAATATATAGATAATAAAGATATAATGGAAGTTGCAAAAAGAGTGGAAATATTAGTAAATGAAGACCAGCTTTTATCTGAAAAACAAAAAAATAGATTGTTTTCTCTAATTTCTCAATATAAGTATCATAAATATTTTAGCAATAAAATATTAAATTGTGATGCTACAAAAGCTCCTTCTTGGGAAGATAG
>CAZWVR010000208.1:0-2276 GCA_964637235.1 uncultured Bacteroidales bacterium
AAGTGTTGCTCAATGGAGAGCTTACTATGGTAATGGATATTAATTTTATTTTATCCAAACTATATATGCCTCTTTTTGATGCAGGCGCAAATCTTATTACAGTAGTGATAGTATCCGCGGGCAAAGGGGCAACCGTGATATTCAATTCCTGTTTATCAAAAAACGGACATATTTCGTGAATGACCACAGATTGACGTTTTCTTTTTGCAAAATTACGTAAAGTCACAGGTAAATATATATTACTTCCTATTACTCCATTGTATGCATTCCTTGAAATTATTTCCAATTTATGGAGGGAAAAGAAAGCAAGGATGAAACTCGACAGAATAATAGAGATAATTATTGCAGCCGTAATATACATTGCAGGATTCGAATTAACTAAAGCGCCTGCAAACGCAACAGCTGCCGCAAAGCTCATTATTTTACCTCTTGATGTAGGCCTGACTAAAAACATATCTTTCCTTCAGAGATTCTTCGTATATAGTCTCTGTCCAAAAAGTGGTATAATCCTGTAATCTGAACTCATTAGGACAGAGACTTTAGTCTGAAAAATTTTTTGAATAATCTTAAAATTTTTGATATGCATCCAAGGCGTTAGCCTAGGAAGAGAGATGAATACATCTCATTTTACCGTGAATTAAAAAATTTTTCCCCTTAAATATTAGATACCTTTTGGGCGTATTATGGCTTTTTCGTGCAACCACTAATTAATTTTTTAATTTCTTAAAACATCTTCTTTAGTTTTTGCGTCAAGAATACGGTTTACAATCTCTTCACATGTTAAAGTTTTTCTTAATGTTTTTAGGAATTGATATTCTGTGTCAGAAGGTTTCCCGAATTTATACACATAGATATTATATATAGTTTTTAATTCTCCTTCGATAATGCCTTCTATGATACCTTCTTTTTTTCGTATCTTCTTTAAATATTCTTGTATAGCTTGAAATAGCATTTATTTTGTAGATTTACAATATATCTGTTGAAGATTTATTTACAAAGTGATTTTTGTTTGATAATATTTGCAAGAGAGGGCAAATCAAATGTTTTAGAAATTCTATCATGAATAAATTCCATAGAATTTATACCGAGTTTCTTACAAGTTTCAATAATTGACATCATGGTGTCTTTTGCTTTTGTTCCTTCTTGTGTTTTTGTTTGCAGACTGACGTCTTGTCGTCGTTTCTGAACTCTTGCTGCATTTTCCGAAATATTATTATGTAATGGTATTTCTGGGAATTTTAATACGGTAAGCAGTTCATCTTTTTTTAGTTTAGTTTTGCGTATTCTTTCATTTAGTTGTTCATATTTTGTTTTTGTTGAGAATAGGTCATCGAATGCAAGGGTAAGAATGCGCGCTATATTTTTATTTGGTTTTTTTCTAAACAAACAAAGTTTTCTGTAATAATCCCAATATCGTTCCATAAACATATCCAGTTCTTTTTTGTGGAATGGTATTATAGGAGTTAATTTTTTATAGTGCCGCGCATCATGCACCCAACATAACCCGAGATTTTCAGTTATAAGTTTGAATTGAGGAGCATCGTCGCAAATCAATATTTTAACAATGGGAACTTCATGTTCCTGATGATAAAAAGCTATTGCAGCAGCTTCCTTTATTCGAGTTTTTGTGATTTTCCCTTTGCCTGATAAAAAAAATTGATTTAAAAGAGAATTCATTTGTTCATTATCAAATATTCTGTCAATACCTGTTATTCTTTTTACTTTATCAATTGTCTTAGGAGATACATTCATTTTTTCTAACAATTCAAATGTTTCATTATTAAACATATAAAATCTAGGAGAGAAATCTCTGAGCACATCTATCACTGTTAATCTATCTTTACGCTCGGTAGTAAAATATGCAGTGAACAGTGGATTACACACTATTTGAACATATTTATTTTCACCGTTAACCCTGCAGGTTGTATCGTCAATTTGCTGGTATTTTCCACATTCAAGAGCTGTTCTGTAAAGCATTTCTTTCTCTTTATGGAAAATCTGCATAGCATTACTTTTTGTAAGGAACTCTGATATATAAGAAGACGAAATCATTACCCCATAACTACGCAAAGTTTCAAGAATTTTAGGTTCTGACATATTGCTAACATATTTCATATTAATAATTTGCGTTTTAATTCCAGGACCAAATCCTCCCTCATAGCCATATGGTACTTTCGCTGTAAATGTTCTATGCATAGACGGAGAGTAATAAACTTCTTTTCTAAATTTTATATTATCAGATATAACAAGGATGTCCTGTACAACTTTGTCAGTAT
>CAZWVR010000209.1:0-2216 GCA_964637235.1 uncultured Bacteroidales bacterium
AAATTTTTCCACGTAGGTATTTTTATCCGTCATTGAACAAATTACCTTATCTGCAATATCAAAAAATGCCGGTTTCCGAGAATATAGCGCCTAGGGTTTTGTGTTTGCCTATGTATGAGGGAATGTCATTCCATAATATTTCATTGATTGTGAATTTAATTAATTCTGGAAAATGAAAAAAATTCTGTTTCTGGGTGCTGCGGCATCTCAGGTTCCTGCTATTAAATATGCTCAATCAAAAGGGTTAATTGTATATACAACAGATAATATTCCCACAAATCCGGGTCATTTTTTAGCGAACAAATCGTTTAATGTTTCCACTGTTGATAAAGAAAACATATTAAAATTGGCTTCTGAATTACAGATTGATGCCATAAGTGCCTATGCATCAGATCCTTCTGCTCAAACGGCAGCATATATTTCTGAAAAACTAGGCTTAGCAGGAAATCGCTATCAAACAATAGAAATATTAACCAACAAACATTTGTTTAGGGAATTTTTAAAAAAAAATAATTATTTGACTCCAAGTTATTATACTTCTTCTACAAAAGATAAAATACTTGACAAAATTAATAAGAATAAAAAATATATTCTTAAACCGGTAGATTCAAGTGGAAGTAAAGGGGTTTTTATAGTAAATGATAAAAAAGATTTGGAAATTTATTTTGAAAGTTCAATATCTTATTCAAGGAGTAAGGAAGTTATTTTGGAAGAATATATTAATAGAAAGGGACCACAAATACATGGCGAAGGCTTTGTTTATGACGGCAAATTACTTTTTCTATCGATGGGTGATCAATATTTTAGTTTTATAAATAATGTTGTTCCTTTTTCCACTTTAATGCCCTCTTATTATCATAAGAATATTTTTGATTCCGTATTTCAATTATTACAAAAGTTTATTAATGATGTAAATTTTACTATTGGAGGATTTAATTTTGAGATTATTCGATCTACTGACGATAAATTGTATCTGCTTGAATTTGGACCCCGTAACGGAGGAAACTTTATGCCTCAACTTGTACGTTATGTTTATGGTGTTGATCTTGTCGCCGCTTCCATTGATGCTCTATTTCCAGGTTTTAAAATTGAAAATCTTGTTGATAGACATTTTAATATTGACAAATATTTTTCTCAGATAATTATACATGCCGAAAGAGACGGACATTTAAAAGAATATGTCGGTAACTTTCCAGGGGTTAAGATTGTGGAACAAAATTTATACAAAAATAGTGGAGATTGGGTTTCACACTATAGAAATTCAAGGGATGTTGTGGGTGTATATATTTTACAAATTTTAGATAGAAATATTCTCGCAGATTACTTGAGTTTCTTAAAAAAAAATAAATTTATTAAACTAATTTAATAAATGAAAGTTTTAATTGAAAATAAAACACAAGCTGAAATATTAAAATATTTCAAGTCTAATTCTCGGGTCTTTTTTGAGCCCTTGGATAATAGGGTGAATATTGACGAATATGCAAGAAAATTGGCGAAGTTTTCAACACAATTTTGGTTATACGATGAAGGTTCACCTGTTGGTTTTATGGCTGCATATTTGAATGATACTAGCAGTAAAATCGCTTATATTTCTACAATTAGTGTAATAAAATCTTATCAAGGCAAAGGTGGAGGTAAATTGCTTATTAATAATTTAATTCAATTGGCAGCAAGAAAAAAATTTTATAAAATTAGATTAGAAGTAGCTGCAAATAATTCAAAAGCAATACGGTTTTATAGAAAACAAGGGTTTTATTTGTTTATGAAAAAAGATGAATCCTATATAATGGAAAAACCATTATCTTATGAATTTAATGATAAACCATTAGTTTCAATTTGCTCATTGTCTTATAATCATTCAAAATATATTAGGAAATCATTAGATAGCCTTCTCTCGCAGAAAACATCATTTAGATTTGAAATAATTGTACATGACGATGCCTCTTCAGATGGAACTAGTGAAATTCTAAGAGAATATGCCGAAAAATATCCGGAGATAATCAAACCTATTTTTCAAAAGGAAAATCAATACTCAAAAGGAATTAAACCAATTTTTGAATATGTTTTCCCTATGGCCAATGGTAAATATATTGCATTATGTGAAACCGACGACTATTGGATTGATCCGTATAAATTGCAAAAACAGGTTGATTTTATGGAAAAAAATCCCGATGTGGTGATTTGTGGGACCGAAAGCATTCTTCGTAACGAAATCA
>CAZWVR010000210.1:0-2202 GCA_964637235.1 uncultured Bacteroidales bacterium
CTTGAAATAGCATTTATTTTGTAGATTTACAATATATCTGTTGAAGATTTATTTATGTGTTGGTTCAGCGTGAATCGAAATTTTGATATTAAATTTTAAGTAGTTATGGTTTCTATTTATCAAAATAGATTTTGTGTTTTTTTATTGATAAATAGGTGTTATATATGCTTATAAATTTTACCCCAATAATATAGTATATTAGTATGTCATATCAATATCTCCTTTTTTATATTTTAATTTTTTTTGTTTAGAAATAGATATTTCTCAATATTTTCCCCCTTGCTTAATAATAACACTCGTTTGTCTACAGCCGGGCTCGAATTTTCTAAAAAAGCAGAATTTTTTGTTTGAATATGGTTTATATTAAAAAAGTTTCGTGATATATGTACAAAAAATTCTTCTGCTTTTTTTGAACCGCAGCGTACGCTGCTAATTCTCGCCCAGCGACAAGCCTCGTGTTTTTTATTTCTCTTTTTTTTGGGGGGGAAATATTATTATATCTTTATTCGTTAGGCTACTTGACTTATAGGCATCACCTCCTTCTTTTTTTCGTACGGTTAATTATTCTTTGGTTTGAAAAACTATCCTGCTTTATACACAGGAAGAGGTTAAGACTTCTGAATTACTTGTCTGTTTCTATTAAATTCTAATCTTTTCCTTCGTGCATTCTCAAGTTTTTTATCCCTCATCTGATGTATTAAATTCTCTCTGCCTTCCAATTTATCTTTTGGTGTTACATATCCTATTGCTGAGTGCAATCGTGTATTGTTGTAATATAAAACATACTTAGCTATAAGTCGTTTTGCATCTTCAAAGCTTATAGGGGCTCCGGGTCTAATAGATTCACTTTTTATAGTCTTATGCCAACGTTCTATTTTGCCATTAGATTGTGGGTAATACGGAGAAGTTGTAACATGTGTCATCCCGTGAAATCTTATTAATTCTTTAAAATCTTTAGCTATGAACTGTTTGCCGTTGTCACTTATAATTCTCGGATTGGCTTCAGGATATAACTCCTTTGCTTTTTGTACTATTAGTTGTACATCTTTTTCCGTCATTGATTCTCTAAGATCATAATGTACTATATAACGACTATATCCATCTAAAATCGAAATCAGGTAATAAAAAGTACTTGACACGTTGATATAGCTTATATCAATATGCCAATGTTCATGTGGCCTTAATGGCTGATTAAAACCTTTACCTTTACTACTTCCTTTACTGTTCCACCTCGTCCCTATTACTCCGGCTTTGGATAGAATACGATAGACCGTAGAAGGACTGCAGTACGCTACATCTGCATCAATCATCATATAAGCACATCTCCTATATCCGTCTTCATAATGTTCCAGATAAAAATCTATTACTCGTTCTTTTTCTTCTTCTGTAATCCAATGACTTCTCGGAACATCTGAGTTGTGGTAGTTAGGCTGAGCATACCGTCTTCTCCATTCGCTGAACCTTGAGGGGCTGAGCCCAAGACGAGATACTATCAGTTTTATACTAAGACAATCAAAACGATTTGTCCATTTCGTAACAAAATCTACTATTTCATCTCGAACATCAGGCTCAACCCATTTATTCCTCAACTCAGGCAGAGTTTTTTTTTAAGTTTTACGTGTTCCATCATTAATTCCGCTATCCCTTCGTCCCTATCGGCAAGTTTCCTTTCTAATTCCTCTATCCGTTTATCTTTTGCCGCAAGAACTTTTTTATTTTCATTTTCAAATGCAGCGCTCCCGTTCTCGAAAAACGTTTTCTGCCAACTGTAAAAAACATTTACGCTTAGATTATATTTTTCGCAAATTTCGCTAACAGGATTTTTCTCTATTAAATGTTCTCTCAATATCTTTACTTTTTCTTGTGCACTAAAATTACGCCTAACTCTTTTACTTTCCATTATTTTTTCCTCCTCTTATATTACTTATAATAAATAATTTAAATTTCGATTCCTATAGAAGCAAGACATCTCATTGCCAAATATATGCTGAATAATATAATCATACTTACTATCGAAAATGATGCCGTCTTAGAAATTACATATTTTCGGCGATAATATATATCAAATATAAACCCCAGAAAAACACATTCAACAATATGGAGCATCTGTAGGCCCCAGCGAATGTTGGGTAAATATTTAAGCAATATGGTTAACATAATTAAAATAATAACAATCCCTGTAACGGAAGAAAACGGATAAAT
>CAZWVR010000211.1:0-2196 GCA_964637235.1 uncultured Bacteroidales bacterium
ACGACATGGGACGCAGTTTTATTTTCAAGCTCTCCATACCTATTGAGCAAAATTACTAAACCACAGCTGGCGGCATGTTAAAAAAATCTTTAACGGTGCCGCCAGCTATTTACCACTCCAGCGCCAGACGGTAGCTAACAAAGGGCAGTATGGGGAGTAAACTGGATAAAAAATTATAACTCTACACTAATTTTAAAATATGGAAATATAGGAAATAAATATACGGCATAAAATCTTCCATCAGCACCTAAGATAGTTGAAAAAATATTCATATGGTTATAGGCATTATATAAACCGAAACTATATGTCCATAAATGTTTATATCCTTTATGCCGATATGTAATATCCACATCCAGTCTATGATAAAAAGGTAACTGATAATTATTTATGCTTGAATAATAGGGTTTGTGGTCGCCTAATAAACAATAACAAGGCTGGTATCCATATGTGTAAGAACTAAGATCGGTTTGATAATAGATAATTTGTTCAGGAACAGATATTCTATTTCCACCTGTAAGTATCCAATTGATGCCCAGGCTGAAATTTTGTTTTATCATAAAAGTGCCATTAATAAAGAGATAATGCGTTCTGTCATATTTATAATGAAATGGTTGTCCGAAATTTATAAGATTGAATTGTCGTAAGGATATGGAATAATTATAATTAGCATTGATTTTAAATTTCTGGGATACATATTGCATAAGAAATTCAATTCCATAAGCCCGGCCTTCACCAATATCAATCTTTTTATACCATGGTTTGTAAAGGTCCCAGATTTCCTCTCCAGGTAGAAGCTTTACAAGATTTTTAGTGGCTTTATAAAATCCCTCTACAGAAAATTTGAATTTACCTTTTGCATAATACAGACCTGTTGAAAAAGACCAAAGGTTAATAGGCCTTATAGTATCATTAGAAAACACCCAGTAATCCACAGGTAAGTCTACGAAACTGGGCGTTAATACATGCATATTCTGTGAGGTTCGGAAAATACCAGACTTCCATGATAAATTATTAGAAATAATATAGGTCATTGCCAGACGTGGCTCTAAAAACACATATTTCATATTGTCATAAGCATTCAGGCTAACTCCCAGGTTTAATTTTATTTTTTTTAATTCAAATTTGTTTTCCAGATATAGATTAAAAATCACCTGTTTATCTTCGGATAATTTAACCACACTATCACTTGTTATCACAGTATCCTCTGGTGATAATGTCTTGTATAACGATTGATAATCATATCTTTCAGGCATTAGTGTTTGCAAGCCTATTTTTCCTCCAAACCGTAAATTTAAAAAATTATTTAACAAATAGTGATTATTAACTTTTATAGCCGTCTCATTGATTTGATTTCCAAATAAAAGTTTATATTTAGAATAAAAATAAAGCCAATCGTTCTGGTAAATATTTTGTCCTTGCTTAAAAAATTGATAATTATACAACAAATCATAAGATGAGGTATATAGTAAAACTGTTGTTAAAAGGTTATTTGTAAACATTTTATTCAATCTGGCAGAAATAAGTCTATTTCCCCAAAGCAAGCCCATATTCTGGGTGATTTCACCTATACTATGAACTTCTGTCTCATTTTGGTCAAATGTAGTTTTATACTTTGTCATAAAAACATCCCTGCCTTGATAGAAACTGACATATAACTTTGTTTTTGGGTTTATCTGGAAGTTCAATTTTCCTATAACATCATAAAAATGTATTGCTATTTTGGACAATTCTGCTTTTACAAACGGCAAAATGATAATATCCGGGTATGTTCTACGCACATTGACAAAAGCAGAAATTTTATTTTTGACTAAAGGAAAAGAAACATTCAAATTAGCTGAAACAGTAGATATATCCAGATTAAATTGCGTTTGGGATTTATTCCCATCAAGTAGAGTAATATCAGTAACAGAAGCAGATCTGCCCGAAAATTCAGCTGGTATATAACTTTTATAAAATTCCACGTCTTTTATAGCCCATGCAGGAATTGCAGAGAAAAAACCGCTCATGTGACTTATGTTGAAAACAGGTGCTCCGTCTAATAAAATAAGATTTTCCGAACCATTGGATCCCCGGACAATCATCGTGCTACTTCCTTCATTGGCAAAACTTACTCCTGGTTGCATTTGTAGATATTTAAAAATATCTGCTTCACCAAATACAAATGGTCTTGTTTGTATTTGATTGCCTCTTATATGA
>CAZWVR010000212.1:0-2134 GCA_964637235.1 uncultured Bacteroidales bacterium
TTTATTTTAGATACTTCTGTAATTTTGCAGGCTAATTTTCTCAAAGTAATTTCAAATGTGGGTACTTTTACCGATAATGATATATTTATTTATCCAAATCCAGTTAAAGATGTATTAAATGTAAACTTAGGCAATTATAAAGTTAGTCAGATTATTATTACTGATTTATGGGGACAAATTCGCAAGCGCATTTTATCTACTTATAATAACTGCTCAACTTTTGATGTCTCAGAATTACCACCAGGATTATATTTTATTACAATAGAAACGAAAAATGGGAAGATTCGAACTTTTAAATTTGTAAAGCTTTGATTTACATTTACTTTTACGGGAGCTGTCTAAAAAGGCAGCTCTATTTTTTTTATAAATAGCTATTTTGTAGTTTTATTTTTTTAACTTTGTAGTAAATCGTAATACAAGAAATTATGCAAACCGAACGTCCTGTCAAGCCTGCCGAGACAATGCGAGAGCTTATCGGCAATTTTAATCATATGCAACCTATTGATGAGAGGCACAAGATTTTTTATGTGGACTTTTTCAAGGATAAAATTGAAGATTTACGAATTCGTCTGGTGGATATAGAATATCTTAATCCCGGAACTGCTTTTTACATTACAGGACAAAAGGGAACGGGAAAAAGTTCTGCTCTTTTTCAACTACCAACTGACGAATTAAAACAGCAATTTGAATTTGTGTATATTACTTTTTACAAAGATGTGGACATTGCCGATATTGACATTGTGGACGTGCTTATGAATATTGGGCAGGTACTGGTGCAAAAAGATAATAAATTAGTACGTAAATTTGATGATAATTTAAAGGAAATGAAGGACTTATATCAGGGGACAAAAGAGATTATCAAACAAAAGCAAACTGACAAAGATTTTAGTTTTTCTGCCAAGCTATGGATAAAGTTTACTGCAAACCGTGAATTCCGCAAAAAGGTCAGGGAGTATATACGTCCAAATATTGATGATTTTGTGAACATTGTTAATGATATTGTTGCTCTTTATAAAGATAAACTGGCAAAACAGGGTAAAAAATTAATTCTTATTCTTGACGACTTAGAGAAAATGATTGATATTGAACAAATTAGAAACTTATTTATTGATAGCCATCAATATTTGATAAAAATCAATGTACCGAAAATTATTAGTTTTCCTGTAATACTTCCGACTATTGATTCACGTATTAACACACAATCTGAGTCAGAGAGATTTACTTTTACCACAAGTGGGGTAAATTATCACGGAAAGGCAAAGAGAGTAGATGTGGAACGCACTCGCAAATTATTTTATGAAGTTGTAAAAAAACGTGTAGCAAAATCTTCGCTTATCACTGACGAAGCTATTGAGCTGGCTATTGATTTTTCTGGTGGGAATATGCGTCAGTTTATAAAACTTATTCAAAATGCTGGGTTTGAAGCCAGATTAAACCGTTCCGAAACAATCACAAAAAAGCAAATGGAACAGGCTATTGCTAAGGAACGGTTAGAACTATCTTATTCTATTGTTGGTGAGAAAAAGGATATTTTAAAATACGTAAGAAAATATAAAGAACTGCCCAAAACTACTAATGATAAAGATACTGATAACAAAAATATCTATAACGAAGTAATAAACTGTATTTTAAGCAATTTGATTATTTCCTATTCCAATGGCGATGCTTGGTATGATGTTAATCCGTTAATCTGGGAAACTATTGAAAAATGAACATTCTGGATTACATCCTTAAACAAGACCACAGTCAACTAAAAAGACTGGAAGATTATCTGGACATATTTCACGATAAGCCTTTTCTTGCCATCATTGCTGTGGATACGCAGCAGCTGGCACAGGCTATTGCTCAGTGGATACAGGAAAATTTTGCAGATAAGTTCCCTGAGCCGATAAACGTTTATAACATTGAGACGCAAAATGCTATTTCCGAGGTTTTGTTTAATGGGCAAGAGGAACTAAAAATTCTGGTTTTTCCTATAAAAGACGAGCCTAATAAGGAGCTTATAACGTCTATGCTCATAAAACGCGATGCCATTGCCTTTGAGAATAAACAGGTGGTGTTGATTGTTTCTCTGGCAGACAGGGAATATATGATGACCTGGGCGTATGACCTTGTGCAGGTGGCACATTTCTCT
>CAZWVR010000213.1:0-2133 GCA_964637235.1 uncultured Bacteroidales bacterium
AACTCATGTCTCTTTCCTTTAGAAATTTGAATTCTATCGGAGTGACACAAAAATTCTAACGGTCCCCTGTAATTGGAACGACAATTTATGAAGCAGTGCAGATCCGTCTATTGTATAGACATTTATCTTTAATGGCCTGCGGGACACAGCGACCGGCCTAACGGCCTGCGGTTCAGGCGCACGAGCACACTCAAAAAAAAATTCAAATTACGAAAAAACCGGCCGCGTGCTCGTGTCGCTTGCAACCGCTTGTTATGCCATTAGTTCCATAGCTTTTTGTTGTAGTAAAAAAGCTCTCTTCTCAAGGAATGAAGAATAGTCTAAACTATCAATTTCAAGCGGTAGCAATGCTTTTTCCAAATATTCATTTTTTTTATTTAAAGGTATTTCATTTATGTATTCTTTCGGAGACTTATCTTTAATCTTATTGTTATCACCGCGGGTTAAAAAACAAATATTTGCAAGTACATTTATCTCTCTCCTATTAACGCCTATTTTCTCAAGATATTTTTTAGGAAAAACATGATGAAATTCATTTTTGTTTATTTTCTGCAGAATTTTATCCAGCTCTATTATAGCACCACTTAATAAAGAAACTGGTTTCTGTGCACTTAATAACAATATTGTTGTTTTAGAATTAGCATTAGAAACTGAAAAATTTGCCGTATCAAAATTAAATTTTATTTCTTTTTCAATAAAGTTAAATGCATAATTCTCATCTTTTTTTAATTTCAAAATCTCTTTTATATCATTTGCCTGTTTTTCATTAACACCAGCAGAAAATCTTCTTGTAAATATTGCTCTCCAAAACCATCTTTTTAATTTATCATTTTGTTTATCAGTATAAGATTGCCCTTCAGATTTATCTGTAGCAAAAAAACACGACAATGGAACTAGCAGACCTGGAAATGGAAGTAATTTATAATTTTTTACATTTAATTCTCTTCTTAGAAAATCAATTGCACCAATAATTCCGTGACGAATATATTCAAATTTTGCTCTAATTTCTTCTCCTTGCATTTCAAGTATTTTAGCTGGTGTTGTCTCGCCTTTAATAATTCCAGCACAAATTCTTAGTTGAAGATCTCTGTTATTGCACAACTCATCAAAACCGTGCTCAACAATTTCTTCTTGAAGATCATTAAACTTGTCTGTTAAGTCAAAATCATCTGACCAACTCCAAGCTGATAATAACTGAAAAATATCTAATTCAGTTCCAGCTCTGTTTATGCGTTCAAATACAATTGCAACATTATTCCGATCATCTGACTCAAATATTTCGTTTGGAATTAAATATTCTTTAAACTTTGCTTGCAAATTATCTATTTTTAGCACTAAATTTTCATCAAGACCTTTTGTTGCTTTTCTATATTCTACAGT
The DNA here is from genome assembly GCA_964637235.1 of uncultured Bacteroidales bacterium. Lineage (GTDB taxonomy): Bacteria > Bacteroidota > Bacteroidia > Bacteroidales > S143-33 > CAZWVR01. The sequence continues at coordinate 1,381 of CAZWVR010000213.1, forward strand.
GTCAAACAGAACATTTACCGGAAAGTGTCTATCATAATCAACTTCATTGTCTTCAAGAGGTAAAAATAATGATTCCTGTATGTTTTCTTCAGCTAACATATCAAAATAAATATCAACCCAATTGTCTTGGTTTGGTTCTAATTCTGATTGAAAAACACTAAATAAACTAGTAATACGCTGTTGACCATCCAAGACATAATTAACCGGATAATCTTTTTGAGGTTCTGGCAATATAAATCTACCTAAGTTTTTTTCAGAAGATAATCTGTTATCTGTTTTCCATAGTATTATTGTTCCTATAGGAAATCCTTTATAAATACTATCTAACAGAAATGCCACCTGGTCAGCATCCCAAACAAAATCACGTTGAAAAGCCGGGATACGAATATCTCCAAATGTAATTCTTTCAATCAGCTTTCTAATGGTTAATGGTTCACTCATTTTTTATCCTATTTTTTAATTTAAAGGCATAACGGCCTGCGGGACACCCGCGGCCGCCGAAAAAATTTATTTTTTTGGTGGGTGTCGGGTGCTTCCGCTTGTTAGGTGGCGCGAAGCGGCGCCTAACAATGCGGGAGGTTCACTCCCGCAGCCCGTTAGGCCGGTCGCGCAGCGACCGGCCTAACAATTTGTTCATTATCAAAACTATACATCAAAAATCTTAAAACAACTAATAAGTCAAACTTCTTCACATTTACAGGCGAGTATACCAACATGGTAACCAGTTCGAGCGATACGAGAGTGTATTGCGTC
>CAZWVR010000214.1:0-2132 GCA_964637235.1 uncultured Bacteroidales bacterium
ATTTAGAATGGATTTAGTGTTTAACTTGGTGGCCAAAAGTGTCCAGTAGTATGGTTCTATTATTACTGGGAGCATTTTTTAGGTAACATTGTCTCTTTGGGATCCGTTCCTATTTTTCGTCTCGAAAAATGGGAATGGATCCTTACTTTGAAAGTGTAGGAGCCACAAAGGGGATAGATGCCGGAAGAATCTTTAGGGCAGAAGGCTAGGCAATCATATATTTTTTATTCTTTCTATGTGACACTCAACTTCATGATTCCAAGGCTTCAAAGGTTGAAAATATTACCTGTTTTATGACTCCCATTAATAATAAGGCTCGAAAATGAAAGAGTAAAATAAAATGGTCAAAAAAGTAACAATTGCACATAAAATTTGGCTCTTAAGAGAAGACTTAGTTAAATATAAGTTTAAGACTTGTAAGGCTGTCTTTTCTTTTTTTGCCTTTCTTTTTAGTTTAATTTTTCTTTTTACTAAGAAATATTTTTTCTTGTTACCGTTGTCGAAAGCTTATAATTATGGTTGGGGGCTTAGTTTGTTTTTTTCTAAGATCTTTTTTAAGAATAGAAGAATTCGTAAAGATATAAATTTTGTAATTAAGAATCAATTAAGATGCGAATATTCTGGTAATAAGATAAAATTCAAATTGTTTCCTTATCAAATTATTGTCTTGAAATCTCCTTCCAAAGGTGGACTAGGAATTCTCTATATAAGAAACAATCTCATCTTTGGCAGGCTTATTGAATCATTAGAAACTCACAAAAGTTTATTTTCAAAGTATTTCCTTATTTTAGAACCTTCTTGGAATGGATATTTTGATCCAAATATCCTTGCTTATTGGCGCAATGATTTTCCTCCTATAGGTATTTGTACCTTGGAGCCTCGTGACAAAGATTTCTTATCTTCCTTAAATAATAACTTATATTGTCTGCCAATTGGTTCCAATTATTGGGTTGATTATAGAATTTTTCGTCCTTTAAGCATTGCTAAAGAATTTGATTTAGTTTTTGTGGCTGCCTGGGCTAAATATAAAAGATATGCCGAAATTTTTTCTATTTTGTCAAAGGCAAAGAAAAAAGGATATAAATATAAAATATGTTTAATAGGCTATCCTTTAGAATTCAAAAAAAATATAATAGAGACTTTATTAATTGAAAATAACTTAGCAGATCAAGCTGAAATTTTCGAAAATGTTACCCCTGAAGAAGTTAATTATTTACTTAATAAATCTAAAGTTTTTGTTTTATGGTCTCGATTTGAAGGAAATAATAGGGCAACAATTGAAAGCCTATTTGCTAATACCCCTGTTATAATGAGGGATGATTTCAACTATGGACACAAATATCATTTTATCAACAAAAAACCGGAAGATTTTCTAATGATAAAAGTTTAATCAATGATATTGAGTATATAATGAATAACTATTCTCAGTTCGCTCCTAGATCTTGGGTTATGGAGAATATGAATTGTCATTTGGCTGTTAAAATAATTCATAAATATATTACTTATATATCTAAAAGAAAAAATATACCATATGATGATTCTGTTATGCCAGTAACAAAAGTGGATTTTTTACATGGAATGAAGTATTTCGATGAAGGTCAAGAAAAATATTTTGCTGAAGATTACGAATATCTCAAAAAAATATTCAAAAATATCTCAAATGGATAGAGACCTTAGTAAAATTACCGAAATCTATATTACAGCCACTGCAAGGGACAAAAAAGGGGATAGATGGCAGAAGAATCTTTAGGGCAGAAAGCTGGGCGTGCGGCGATCTGGCAGGTGGCAGGCGGTGGCTGGCAGACCATCGTGCGCTTAGGGGCAAGTATGTATCTTGCGCGGGCGCTTAAGCCCTCGGACTTTGGCCTTTTTGGCATGGCCCTTTTGTATCAACAGCTTCTGGTAACGGCCCTTTCCCTTGGTTTTGGTACCGGGCTTATCGTAAAGAAAAACCTTACCGAAGAAGACCTAAGCACAAGTTTCTGGCTCTCGTGCGCTGTTAGGGTGACGGTGTTTCTGGCAGTGTTTCTCACGGCCCCTTTGGCAGCTATGTTCTGGAAGGAACCACGCGTTGAGCCGGTAATAAGGGTTATTTCATTTGTACTTTTAATTAGTTTGATAGGTATCATTCC
>CAZWVR010000215.1:0-2129 GCA_964637235.1 uncultured Bacteroidales bacterium
TCGCCAAATTGTTCAAAGTCATTGCCACATAAGGCAAATAAGTTCTTGGGTTTTCTGCGGCTAGTTGTCTTCTTATCTGCAAGGCTTCCTGGTATAAAGGCAGGGCTTTGTTGAATTGGTTAGTCTCGTGATATATATAAGCCGCATTAAAATATAGACGTGATAAAATGTATAGATATTTAAAATTATCAGGCTTATTATCAGCAAAGACAGAAGCAAAACTCTCGGCAAAAGCAGTCCACTCTAATTTGTCTGTTAAACGGTCTTTCAGTTTGTCATAGGCTAATTTATCTGCAAGTTGCATTGCAAGATGTTCAACATCTTTAAACTCAATAGCAACTTGCTTCTTTACAATCTCTGCAATGATTAAATGCATTTTGTATGCATTGTCCCTCTTTATCAACCAACCTTTCTTCTGTAAATTATCCAGAACATATCCCAGTTTTTTAAACTCTTTACCTGCAATCAAATCTTTTAAAATATCATAATCAATAAAATCAGAAGGCAGGCAGGCAAAATTTTTCATTAGCCATATTTCATCATTATCTAAATTTGCCAGCTTGAAAACCTCTGTCAAATAATTGTTTATTTTTTCTAATTTTTTATCCTGACTATGCTTCACATTACTCAAATCTATTTCAATATCTTTTTCCAAAAATTTCATTAATTCATCAAAATCATAATCAATAACATTAGCAGTCTTGGACAAAATTTCAATTGTTAATGTATGATAATCAATAGCTTTAATAATTTTGCGGATTTGTTCGTCTGTTAGGTCATTCTTTGTATAATTAGCTTTGAATAATTCAAACGCCTCCTCGGGCGAGAGAAAATCCAGCTCTTTAAGCATAAAACCATTTAAAGCAATACGCGAAGTAATAAGTATATGCCATTTATCCGGGTCAGGTAATAGGTCTTTGATTTGTTCCACAGTCTCATCAGCATTATCAATCACAAGCAGGTTTGGTTTATCCTCTATTTGATTTAGACCTCTGATAATTTCATTAAAAATTTGCTCATTATCTTTTAAGTCATCAGGGACACCAAGATTTTTCCTTAAAGAGTATTCAGTGGCAAATGCTTCAAAGATATTATTACCAGGGGCTTGAAAAATCCATATCAAATGTTTATACTCATCGTAATATTCCCCAACATAAGTTTGTGCCACAGTAGTTTTGCCTATACCTCCCAGTCCGTTAACCACAACCACTGGCTTATTTTCAAACAATAACTTGTGCAATTCCTCTAAAAACTTTTCCCTTCCAATAATCTCTTCTTTTTTTATAGCAGGAATTTTATTTGTCAGACGCTTGGGTAATTGTTTTTTTTCAGGATGGATATTGTAAACTATTTTATCCCTGCCCACATTATCACCTGTGCCATAATGAGTTTGATTAGTAATATTTCCATTTATATTTTGATAAACTTCATTGTTATTTCCCTCAATAACAGCTTTATTTTTTGCTCCATTATTAGGCTCTTTATCCTGTCTGTCATAGTTTATGGGTTCTTTCTCTTTTTTGTTTTTTATTAGCTTAACAGCATACAAAATCATTACAGAAATAAGTATTAAAATAATCCACAACATTAGTTGCGAAATATGCAATGACTGGGCAATGGCAATGAAAAAATTTTGTATGCTATCAGGCATAATCTGCGTGAGTATGCCGATAAAAACCTCTATTGAAACAACTATAAGAGTTAATTTTTTCATAAAAACAGTTTTTTTATTCTAAATCATTTTTATCGTTATTATAGATTTTTTTATCCCCAGCCACATTATCGCCTGTGCCGTAGTGGGTTTGATTTGTGATGTTTCCCTTTATGTCCTGAAAAATCTGATTATTATTTCCAACGGCATTGGCAAAATTTGTTTTTCCGGGGTCGGCTTGTGCTTGTTTGACTATTTCCAGAATAAGTTGTTCAAATTCCGGATATTTTTGAGCGAATTCCTCAATAGCCAGTTCCAGAGCGCCAGAGTATTTTTCAGGGTCTTGTTCCAGTTTTTTCACAAGGTTTTTCTTGTCTTTTTTAATGAAAAAGTTTTTAATCTTTTGCCATAAGCCCAGAGTAATTTCATCCCTTGCAGTTTTATAGCCTTTGCTCTGCAAGATTTGTGATGTAATAAA
>CAZWVR010000216.1:0-1895 GCA_964637235.1 uncultured Bacteroidales bacterium
CTCCATATAGTTTTTGTTTTAAAGCTTGTGGGGAAGCCTAAATCTACTTTTTGGTCATTTATATACAGATCGTAAAAATACGTAGTGGCTGGTTCTATACTATCTGCAATTAAATGTGCTGTATAAGCTTCTTTCTTATCTGTAATTACAATATTTGTACGATGTATCTGCTTTTTATCTTCTGTATAATACTGGATGTAAACTTTTGCGCTTTTTTTAGTTTGTACCCAAAACATTATTTCATTCATAGTGCAATAGCCCATCATTGGACCAGTTTGTAGTAGGTCTTTTTGTGCGAAACTTTGTATAGACCATACTAATCCGATAAAAAACAAGATTTTTTTCATAGCGTTTTTTTTTAAGGCAAATGCCTGGTTATTTTTCTTTTTGCAATTCTATAAAACTTTTGTTGTTCTGAAAATTAAAAATTAAAGATAAACCAAATTTAATACTAAAATTTTTTTCCTGAAATATATTTCCTGCTTCCCAGCCTTTTGTCTTTGTTTCAACTTCAATATATGGAGCCCAGTATTTTTTTACAAATTCCAATTTGTATTTAATACTTCCTCCTGTAAAAGATTTATTATCGTAATAGAGTAGATTTTCGGGCTCTGTCCATATTTTTGTTTCTAAGTGATTATATAGTGTAAAGTATTTAAAATCAATAGGATAGGCAATTATTTGTGCTTCAATTCCCGGCATATTTAGGTATTTATTTGAATATTTATGCAGAGCTAATATTAGGTTTATTTTATTTTTTTTGTAATAAAAATAAAATCCTATATCATCACCGAAAGAAGTAAGTAAATGTCTAAAACTAAAATTTATTTCTGAGTTTTTTAGTTTAATTCTGTTTATGCCGATAAAAAATGGGCTTATGGTATTTAATAGATGCAAAAATGCTTCTTTACGTAGTAGTTTAAGTTCATCTTTTCGCAAATCCGAGGGTTTTATGTAGCGATTTATTCCTATTCCGCTTGGATGTATTCCCCGTGCTTGATATGCTTCAAAAGGATGATTTAAGTCATATACCCATGCTGTAAAGTCTAATCCTGTAAAATCTCGTATTTTTATATTTTTACCGTCTTTTTTATTTTCTTCGTTTGTAGTTATTTCTGCTTCTTTTGTTTGGCAAAAGTATATATAATAGAACGAGTTAAGCATTGAGGAGCTTGTAATAAAGGCGTAAGGTAAATTTTGGTTATAGAAAAAGTTATATTTATAAGTCCTAAAAGCGAAAGCATTTTCTCCTTCGATACCTGCTTCGTGAAGGCGTATAAAGTCTTGTGGCGATTGTGCTTTCATTCGGATTAAATCCTCATCTGAAACGTTATAAACGCGTATTATATCTGAGAAGTATTTGAATTTATTAGCTTCGTTAAAACTATTTACGAAGTTTTTTGTTAGAACTGCTCTGTGAAATTCTTCATGTAGCCATCCCAGTCCTAATGGATTATATTCTATGATACTGACACCAGCTGTATATGCTAATGTATAGTATAAGGCATTAACTAAATTGTAGGACGATATTTTGTAATTTATTTTACTTAGAGCTAAGAGTATGGCGTTTGAAAAAGTAGTGCTTATTGCTAATGATTGCGACATCGAAGGATTGGTATAAGCATAAAAATAATGATAAGGTTTGATATTAAAATTCGGATATGTTCGGCTAATACATGCTGCTGCTAATTTTTGATAAGGATAATCTATAAATTGGATATCTACTATTAAATCTCTTTGTTGAGAAAAAATTTTTAAGCTACTTAATATACATAAAATCAGTAAGATATGTTTTTTCATGAAATTTTTTTGCAGATTGTTTTGCAAAATAAAAAAAAAATTATATCTTTGCAATGCTTTTAAACGTTGGTGCCTTAGCTCAGTAGGTAGAGCAC
>CAZWVR010000216.1:1905-2116 GCA_964637235.1 uncultured Bacteroidales bacterium
GGTGTCCCTGGTTCGATTCCAGGAGGCACTACTTTTATAGGGCTGCTCAAAAAGGCAGTCCTTTTTTTATTGTCTAAAAATAGTACTACATAACATAGTAAATGTTAGTAAACTTCTGAGCACTATATTAGCCTAATAGACTTATGATATACCCTAACCTTTATGCTTAATATTGATTTAGTTTCAATTTTAATAATATCTGTCAATCGAT
>CAZWVR010000217.1:0-2115 GCA_964637235.1 uncultured Bacteroidales bacterium
GAAGGAAAATTACGGGATTTTTATTATTTTTGTTACATATAAGCAACCGAAAGGTACGGATATTTTCCCGGATGAGGGATATTTGGAGGGAGGTGGTTATCTAAACAAGGTGGGTGTCGTGCGAATAACAATAGTAATAATGAAAGCGAGTGTAACTCAAAATTTTTATTTATTATTATTCATCTTTGAAGTATCTTTGTGTTATGAATGAATACTATAATATAGATATTGATAAAAAATTCTTACCATCTGTTGGGAAATTTTTTTCACCGATCGTTTTACATAGTTTTGAACAAAATAACAATTCTTCATATTTTACAGAAGTTTGTAAAAACAGTGGGATATATGAAAAAATAGATTTATCCATTTCGTTAGGCAAGTTTTTGGATATAATTTTTCATTTTCTTCTGAAAAATTATCGCAATGAATATGTTTATAAGAACTTAATTGCAAATAAGATATTATTAGGAAAACACTCCTTAAAGTCATCCCAGATACTCACTGAATTTAGAATTGGCAAAAATAAAGCGGACTTTATTATTTTAAATGGGACATCAACTGTGTATGAAATAAAGTCAGAATATGATTCATTCGCAAGACTTGACAAGCAGATTAATTCATATTGCAAAGCATTTGAATTTGTTAATGTTATAACCTCTCCTGTTCATACCAAAAAAGCTTATTATTCATTACCTGAAAATATTGGGATTCTTTCTCTTACAAACAGAAACACAATATCAACCATTCGTAAACCTAAAAGCAATCTAGAAAACATTGACCTTTCTATATTATTCGATTCATTAAGAAAAAATGAATATTTACAAATAATTAATACTTATTATGGCTATATTCCAAATGTTCCAAACACAAAGATTTATAGTGTTTGCAAAAAACTTTATAGTGAGATACCAATTGATAAAGCAGTTAAATTAACAAATAACATATTAAAAAAAAGAAATCATTCTAATGTTATCATACAATACATCAATAAAATTCCTTATTCATTAGTAGCATATATTTTAAATCTTGGTAATAATAAAACTAGAATTGAAAAAACCCTTGAAATTCTAAATAAAAAAATAATCGAAATAATTTAAAAAAGGAAATAATATGTATCACCCTTATCTTAGAGGAAAACAATTCGAATTAATTTTATTACGAGATAATTCTACGATGATTGCGGAGAATAATGTTCATCCTATCATTGAACCTGTTCGAAAGGATTTCAAATCATTAAAACGTGCTTTAAAATCTTTAGCCGACAGCAAAGCATTATATACTTTAATAATTAATCCCATTACCGGTGAAACTCCTGTTCCTCAAGAGAGTCTTTTAAATTTTATTGAAAAACCACCCTTTATACTGGGGAATGTATCTTTAGGGTATATTTTAGGTGCTGATTCTAAAATTGATGAGCTTACCAAACTACTAAAGAAATATAGAGACAAAGATTTTTCAATTATTCATTATGGCTATCCAAACAGTAAAATCATAGCTGAGAATGTTAAACCTTTTGAAAATGTTAAAAGACATATATTTATTGATGGTTATGCTGGTAAACTATATCAAAGACATTTAAGAAAAGATGGAGTTAAAAGGATTTTAATCCGAGATGGTTTTAAACCTCAAAGAAAAAATGCTCTTTATCCTGAAAGCGAACACTTTTCCGATTTACACATAACCTACCCCGATGAAGGAATGGATGGTTTCGGAGATTTCCTTACTGTTGGTGATGATTATTCAGAAACCGGCGGGCCTGCATATGCGGTAGCAATACATTTAACTTATCTTAACGAAGAAAACGATATGTTTATTTATCATTTTGTTTCTGATAGAACAGACTCACCAACAGATCCTGGTGGAAAATTTTTAGAAGCTTTACAAAAACTTATCATGAAAGGAAGTGAAGCAAATACTTTGATATATAAATCAAAAGCTTATCAAGAATTTAATGAACTATTCGAAAAACAACATTATCCTGGATTAGGCTATGTAAAAAAACTTTCAATGCAGCATCATCTTGAATTAATCATTGATTTTTTAAAGAACGTAAAATGACTTTGTATTGTTGCCCAAATTGTTTTAATGATAGTTTTCTTCAAAGTGAAGTCAAAG
>CAZWVR010000218.1:0-2063 GCA_964637235.1 uncultured Bacteroidales bacterium
TTTTATTTAAATTATTTCTAAATTCCCAAAATGAACTACCGAGAAAAATCAATAATACTGCACCTATAATAGTAAAAAACCACTGAATATATGTTAAGAACTTGTCTTCACGTTCTTTTGCTTCTTTTACGGTTGTATTTACTTGATCAAATTTTTCTTTATAAAGATTTTGTTTTTCTTTGTTGATTACTTCATTGGCAGTAAGTCTATTATTAATTCCATCAACTTTTTGATTGATATTTTCAATTTTGTTGTTGATGATTTCGATATCTTTATTCTTTTGAGCAAAAGTTGCAATGCTTAATGCTAATAGTATTAGTTTTATTGTTTTTTTCATTTTATTGTTGCTTTTTGCTGTTTATTCTGATACTTTTTTAAACAATTTAATATAAATTTTTCCAAATTTTCTTTTTCTTCAATAAGCGTTAAATTCAAATTACTATTAATACTTACAGGAAATTTTGTATGATTCATAAATTTAGAATATAAAGGTAAAGCTTTTGGAATGTTATTTCCATTACGTCGTTTTAATTGTTGAAATTCCTGAAGGCGTAAATATTTGAGTTTATTCAAGTTTTGATTAGGAAAAACGTCAGCCATTGATACTAACTCTATTATTTGTTCACTTTGCAACCAATTAGTGTCAAAATTTCTCATTAACTTTTCAAATATTCCCATATATTTTTTTTGAGTATCAATATCCATATTTATTATATCAATTTTAATTCGTCCATAACCATAAGGTTTTGCTAATCCTATGTTATGTCGGCAGCTTGGAGTATTATGAAACGTTATTGCAGATAACAAGGCTCCTAATTCTTCGGGTAGAAGGTTGTAATAATTTATAGTGGTTTTAAAAGTTGTGCCGCTTTGTAAAGGTTTAATATGACTTTGTATGTTTTCATTTTCCAAATCATTCATATCAGGATTAACTTCAATGGGATTATTTCTAAATCGAGAATGAACGGGATAACGTTTTCTGCCACTTATTAAAGAATCAACATCCGACATTGTTTTATAAGGGACATATCCATGTCCTATATTTCGAAGGATACCACTATTTTGAACATCTTGTTTTATGTAATAGGGGTAAAATGAAATTTTCGGTTCGCCTAAAATCAATGTTTTTTCTTGCATTGTGTTTGCGTTTTCTGAAAATGCGTGTCCAACTTGTACTCTCCCTTTTAATTTTATTTCTTTTTTTTCTTCATCTATTGTTCCAAAAATAGTTTCAGCTAAATCTAATTTCGGATCATCTATTTGAGGTTGTTGTCTTTTTAATATTTCCCATAATTTATATTTATATGACATTTTGTACAAGACTGTTAAACCAAAATCAATCACATTCCCGTTATTATCAATTCTAAAAAAAACAGGGACATATTCATTGTTTTCAAATTTAGGCTTCCAGAAACTCCAATTATCTGTTAATTTTCCATCCATCAACGTATTGGCAAGAATAAAATCTTGTAATAAATTATCATCTATTGGAAATTGTTCATTGCATTCTCTTGGCTTTAAAAATATAAATTCATTTTTTTTACCTTCTATATTTCCTGTTAATACTATAACATCATCAAAGTCTTTGTCATCATAAGTAGATAATGTTTGAGCTGATTCTCTATAACCATTTTGATAATTATTATTAGGGTTATTATATATTTCATATTTTCTTGCAAGTGAGGTTTCGGGAGAAACAAGTTCTGAATAATCATCATCTGTAATTTTTTCAAAGAAATCTAAATCACGCTGGCGATATAAATTTGGTCTAAATATTTTATTTGGATTATTTCTATTACGCAAGTCTCCTAAATTTCCACAATTGTAGATAAATACATCGTCTCCTTCTTTTACCAACCAACCCATTTTTAATCTACTTGCATTATTAAGTAGATTATATAAATTTTTATTTGCCATATCTCTAAAAGCAAATCTTTCAGGTTTATTTATAAAGTTAAGTTTTGAAAAACTCATAATTTCGACAACCGAACGCAACATATTCCGGATTGAACTCCCCGGAATATAATATCTTTTATTGCCGTCTTTATCTATTATATTACAAA
>CAZWVR010000219.1:0-2036 GCA_964637235.1 uncultured Bacteroidales bacterium
AAAATAGCGATATTTTTTTTAATAACACCAGATTTTAACAACTCCATTTTCAATTTAGAATCTTCACTTTGTAGAAAAGCTCTAAGAAGATATGCTTTATTATTATTCTTTACGACTTTATAGCCATTCTTTTTTACTTGCAAACGATATTTTCCTTTTGGCGCTAAAAAATAATACTCTCCATTTTTATCTGTAAATCTCGTCGCCTTTATTTTCCCACTAGCTTCCTCAATGAGATCGACTCTGACTAAACTAACTGGTTTACCACTATTAGCTTCATATACAATTCCGCTACGATACTTTTTCTTGGAAAATAAAAATCCCAAAAATGCCATCATCATTTGTTGTAAAATAACCCACAAACTAGCTGGTCCACCAAGAAAAGCTACTAATGTTACCGCTGAAATAGTTGCTGTGGTAGTGGCCACTACTGATGCACCCTTAACGTTAACTGGTTTTTGAAGATTTTTTATAATATCTTCTCCTATACTAGAAATATTATCTATCTTTTTATCATTATTTATAGTTTGAAAAGTTGTAGAAACATTATCATTATTTATTTTTTTGGTATTCGTTATGTCCCCAACAAAATTATGCTCTTTAGGCAAAACTCCAATAATAGCCCAATAATCTCCAATTACATCACTATTAACTTTATATTTTTTATAATTACCTTCAACAGTTTTATTATTATAACCAACTCTCGTCCAGGAGCCATTATTAAATCTTAAAAAAATAACATCTTTAATATTATTTTTTTCATACCAATTATTATCCACTAAAAAACTAAGCTTCACCGAGCTGGTTGTTATTGATTGCCCAAAGGAAAATTTAACATATTTATAAACTAAATACTCCTCTGGTTTTTGATATTTCGAATCAAAATTAACATCCCCTGGAAAATTATCCAAATATTTAATATTCAATGTATTGTTTACTTGAGCTCTTACGCCTGTACAAAAATCAGCACCCCAAATAACTAATACTAAAATAATAAATATTATTCTCTGAATTTTAAATAAATTTTTCATAAAAATATTTTTTTAACCATCAAATATATAAAATCTACGAAGTATTCCCATTATTAGTTACCTATTATGAAAAGATTAGCTCTTTTCACATTTAACTTAACCTTGAAAATGATCATCCATTTTTTGTATAATCCAAACTAAAACTAATTTAATAATATTCAATTTTTGCAAAATTAAACTACTAACGACTGAACAAAAAGATTGAATCTCGACAATCGAACAATAAGTTTATTACTCAACCACCATAGAACCTGCTTTAAACTGCCCACTATTCATTTCAAAATTATCTACCTCAACATTCTTTATCTTGTCAATATTATCATTTTTTAACGGTTTATTCTGTTTATTAAGCAGATTGTATATAGCCAACCCCAACAACGCTAATATCAGTAATATTATCATAAGCACAATAATATTTTTTAATACCCTTCCATGATCTTTTATCTCAAGGCTACCAATATTATTTTCATCATTGCTATTTATTATTCGTTGCTCACTATTTTGAACAGAGTTTTGTGCACCGATATCCACCGCTTTATTATCATCATTAAAAGACTGTAAAGATTCTTCTTTGTTTAAAAATGGACTCTTTATGTTTGACATATTTTTATATTAGATTTTTCAGGAAATATCTTCCAAAAAAATCTAAGCTTATTATTTAAATTATATTTATTTATTATTTTGTTGTAGTTTTATCATTAACAATAAACCAACTAAAAGTAATATCTTTATTCGTTTCATTAGGAACTGTTACATGGAAACCACTTTGCGGATCAATGCGCGATACAGACATTGTTTGATCAGAAATATTCCCTTTTGGGGTAATAAATATTTGACTATTTTCATCCACCGCCGTTGTTGGAATAAAGACATCCACCGCTCCAGCTGCTATAGAACCTTCTCCGACTGTTGCACCTGATTTATCACCATAAAGTTCTATCTCCTCTGCTTCAATCTTTTTAGCTTTTAATCTTTCGACAATTAAATCTCCGGATAGAGTAAAGA
>CAZWVR010000220.1:0-2028 GCA_964637235.1 uncultured Bacteroidales bacterium
CAAGTATTGTTTGACAGTGTTTCCAACGAAGTGTTTAATCACTCTGGCACCCTGACCTATGCAGGCAACTCTATGGGATACGCCAGCAATACAGGGGAAGATATCCTTGAAACACCAAAGATTATTGAACCACAGCAGGAAATTTCCTTTGACCTTGACCTGGGCGAAACACCAGAGGAACTGACTTATATCAAAGTTATCCTCCGGGGCATTACTACTGTCAAGGCATAACTTAACGGGCAGTCTGCCTGTGTGCAGGCTGTCCTTCCTGCTTAAAATTTTAAAACTCAAAAGGTATGGACAATAAAGACAAGGTAATAAAAGAACTGGTTGCTTATCCGTTTGAGGTTTCGGCTGATGAACGTAAAACTTTTGAATTCCGCACAAAACCAGAACACAAGAAAATAACAGGCGTTTTCCTTAGCTCCGAAGATGAGGAATTACTTAATGATTGCTATGTGCAAATTATGATAGATAATAAAAACGTTGTCAGCTACAATGAAATACAGGCAGGTTTGATTTTAAAGACCAAATATCTGTCTATTGATGACGTTGCTTGGCAAATAGATATGCCTGTCAATGACGCTTCTATCAAGCTAACAATTATCAATAATACACAAGAGGATATTATAGGCAGTCTAAACATTATAGCAGAACGCAATGCTTAAAGGTTATCAGATACAAATATCAGGATACGGTGGCGTATTCCATTTGAAGGGAGAGAGAGGAACTTTGAAAAATATTTTTCTAAAATCTCAGACCCCTTTATTAGTGACGTTAATAGCAGATAATTACAAGGAAGTGTTAACAGATTATACATCAACCAGTGATTTGGCAAAAATACCTGTTTTATACAGGACAAAAACAAAAAATATTTCTGTGGTGGTAAAGGCTCACGAACCAGTGGAAAGTGTTTTAAATCTCACTTTGGAATATGATTGAATTCGCTTTACATAATGAGATTAAAAATTTTGCAAAGGAAATATTTGGCACAAATAAACTTAGCTTAGACACACAAACATTCTATATCAAAGAGCCACAGGTTTATATACAGCTTGGCAAAGGATTATTTTTCTTGATTAATGAACATCTGGACTTGCCAACAACCGCCACACTTCTAATACAATCACAGAACAACATACTTACTGCAACAAAAGACACTTATAACAACAATTTCACACTCAGACCCTTTCGGGGCTATCTCAATATAAAAACCATTAATTACGGAAATTCTTTTACTCCATTCACTTTGACATTCTTAAAAGTTATGCCTTATGAACCCGGATATTGAACGTATGAAGGAAATACTTTCAGATGGTGATTTGTATTTCAGTATTTCGTATCGTGACAGTGCTTACCGAGAAAGAATGCTTACGCCTCTAAAAGAGGAAAACAATAACGTAAGGATTTTTCTGGAATATGTAGAAAAAGCCCGACGCTATGGAGCAAAAGATATAACAGTCAAGTGCTTTCGCAAGGCAAGTAAAAAATTCAAGTTAAAGCCCGAGTGTGAGGAAAAAATCTCTCTGGATAAAAAAGAGTATGAACAACTCAGTGGTCTGGAATTATTCGGCGGATTGGCAGGTTTTATTAATCAGCAGGTTGGATTTGAAACAATGAAAGCCGAAAACGAACGCCTGCAAAAGGAACTGGAAGAGGTAAAAGAGCAAACAAAAGCCTTAACGTCAGAAAACAAAGAGCTGAAAGAAAAGAACTTGAAACTCTCTGACACTATCAGGGAACTGAAATGGTATATAAAACAGCTCAGGCGTGAGCATAAAAACACGCTTGAAGACGTTGAACGCAAGAACAAAAATTTTGAACGGCTCTTGACTTTGGGCGGAACTGTATTGATTAAAGCCGTAGGCATAGACGAAAAAACTCTCTACGGACTGCTGGGACTGGAAGAGGAAGCAGTCAAACAACTGCCACAGGAGAACAAGGAAAATGAAATTTCTGTCTCTATCAATGCTATTGATAAAGACAAAGAACCTGCTATAACCATTGCCGAACAAATAAATAGTATTA
>CAZWVR010000221.1:0-2018 GCA_964637235.1 uncultured Bacteroidales bacterium
GCGCGGGTGAGTGACTGCCATCATTGAAAATTGTATTTTCTGTGATGGTTGTTCGTTCCTCCCGCGCCCCGTTATCCAGTCGCGCAGCGAGCGGATAACGACTGAGTACAAAAATATGTTCCCTATTCTTAAAACTTTTTATGTTAGATTATGATAGCAAACTTTTCAAATAATTTAAAGTTTTTGCGATCGAGGGAACATATTTTTCTTGCTATGCTTTGTTATATATTTTAAATATTAGTCGTTAACAATATTGACAATTTCACTTTTCAATTTTTCTATATCTATTTTGCTTAAAGAAGCACTTCCATTAGAACTTATCGTATATGGTATATATGCTTCATATTGAACTTTAGAACCATTTCTATAGGGATATACTTCTACATGTAAAGGTATATGTTTACCATTTACTTTTAAATTAAAAGAGTTCTCTTTTTTAACTTCTGTCAACTTTTCTTTATCACTATTCCCATAATACGAATGCCAATTATATGTACCTGCTAATCTTTTAAAATTTGCATAGATAGAATTTGCCTCATATTTACTGTTTATGTCTCCAGTAAAATGATAGCGTTTATTAAGTACTATTTGTAAAGTTCCAATTTTTGATAAAATATTTTTACTATCATTTTCTAAGTTTTGCAAAGAATCAAGAGAATCAATATCTATACCAATAGCATTACTGCAAGGTTGGTATTGGTATTTATCATCTATTGTAAAAGAGATTTTATTGTCATTTAACTTTTTATAAAAAATAGTGAACTTTGCACTATTTAAATACCAACTATTTGTATTGTATTCACCATTAGCATAATCCAAAATATATTTATTACTACTCTTATTTATTTTTAAACCTTTGTAATGGGTAATAGCACCACGACGAGTTACATGAAACTTTGGATATTTACTTAATTTTATAATTTGGTTTGAAAAATCATAGCTATTAAGATTAAAAATAATTTTTTCACCACTAACAGGGTCTGTTTCTGGAAAATTAAGTTTTAATACCTTTGTTCTATCTGATACAGATAATCCAGTCATCGGCTTCACTTGCATTGCTGCTGGTCCACATCCACTTAATCCAATTAGTAAGGCACTTGTTGTCATTGTGCCAACAATCATTTTTTTCAACATATCTTTTCTCCAAGAATTAAATTAACCAATTTATGTTTATAAACAGGCATATCCAAATTTCTATATAATGCGGGAACTTGGATATAACGGTTGAGTTGAGAAATATTTGAGCCACAGGGTCAAATATTTCTCTCCAATGATTTATTATACTTTATTTACTACTCGAGTTTTTATCTTGAGTATTAGCTTGACTTGTTGTAGAATTTGGCTTTAAATTTGCCATACTATTTAAACTTCTCTCTTGTATATTTGTTGGCTGTAAATTGGCAAAATTATTTAAGCTTTCATTTCCAACTTGTACTGTTCGTGTACTAGATTGTTGTATATTTGTTTTTTCTGACATTTGACTTCCTTTTTTTTGATTTGAAATTGAAATTATGGATAGTAGAATTGTACCTATAATTCCTATTATAAATGTTGCAATTAACATTTTATCTAAAAAATCTAATATCGGATCATTTGTATATGAATGGTCTTGAATAATTTTTTCTAAATATTTAGCATTATTGTTAAATATTATCAGTGAACTGATTATTGCTATTAAAAATGCACCTATTGAAATAATATATAAAATTATTTGACATTGAGTTTTAACTCCAAAAGTATTTATAAATGTTACTAATAATCCAATAGCACCACTCGATAGAGTTAAAATATTTTTATCTAACTCCATTCTCGTATTCTGCCATGCTTGCAAAATACTAGCATAGTATTCTATTTCTTTCTGTTGTTGTAACTCTTTATCATCCAACTTTATTTCTTCCTTTCTATCAATAGTATAACGGCCTGCGGGACACCCGCGGCCGCCGAAAAAATTTATTTTTTTGGTGGATGTCCGGTGCTTCCGCTTGTTAGGTGGCGCGAAGCGGCGCCTAACAATGCGG
>CAZWVR010000222.1:0-1990 GCA_964637235.1 uncultured Bacteroidales bacterium
ATCCTGCGAAAGCGTATAAATGAAAAATTTTATTACCAAAGTATCATACAATATATTATACGAATAAAAATCCTCCACCCATGGTATATTCTTACCAGTTACTTCAAGATTAATTTTTCCATCTTTTGCCTGTTCGTCAGAAAATATTATAAGTCTATTAGAATGTCTATCATCATACTCAAAAAACAAATTTGGTCCTTTGATTTCCTTTAAATCAAAACCTGAAGCAGACAATCCAATAGCGTAATGATTAATGTGTGATAAATCAGCATCATAAACTGTTAGATGAAAAGTTACATATCTACTCAGTTGGCCGCTCTCATCAGGCAAATATACTGTGTCAAAATATTTATATTCCACATGAGCAGGTACAGGTATGACAGTATGACCTGATATACTTCCGTATCCCGGAATATTAGCATTGAAAGAATAAATTTTACCTGCTAAAGGCCGGTAGTCAAGAGCATAAAATTTCTCTAAAAGTCCGTTTTGAGAGGAAAATGAAGTAAAATTCAATTCACCTATTTCGTTGTCAGCTTCGTATAATTTAATATTAGCATTATCTATGGGTATAAAGGCGCTTGTGTCTCCGGGTTCTTTACCCCAAAATACAGCTATTTTTACAGTTGTATCATAGTTTGATATTATACAGGCAGCACAGGGTTTAACTTCCCTTGCAACCTGTAAATCCAATGGCCTAATACAGCTTGATAATAGAATAATAAATAAATAAAATAAAAACTTCGTCCCTTTCATCTCAAAAATAATTTTTTGGCACGGGTATTATCCCGTGCCAAAATTTTTATTTAATATTTCCGAGAAATATAAAAGTAAAACTTCCCATTACCATACAAAGCAGGATTAGGGTCTGTATGGAGTACTCTATAAGTACCCATATCATCATCTACCCCTTGTTTAAAAGGGAGTGTTAATTTCAAACTAACTGGTATAGAATTATTACTTGAATCTTTCAAATTTGTTATTATTGCTATGAATACTTTAGTAACATCTAAAATTGCAGAAATAGGTAATGTATAATCTTTTTCAATAAACTGGATATAATAACATTTATCAAAAGAGGCAATATTAGCTAAATGAAAATGATAGTACTTCCATACATTATCTACTTGATCCCTATATGGCTTATCAACAAAACTACCTATTGCCATATTAGTATTTTGATTAAAAATATATGCCTCTATCTCAGGCTTACCAGCAATCCAACTCTCATAATAGCCCAGATCTGTAAACTTAAGCTTCTCTAAAAATATCCCCTTCTTATAACTGGGATAACTTCCTCCACTTCCTCCGCCATCTCCTGGAGCTATATTTTTCACTATATCCATACGCTCACAGCTGCCCAATACTATAACCGGACGCTCTGGTGCCCTATCCAATGGCAATGCATAGACATTACCTTCACTATCATAAGCCTTCACGTACTTAAATGTCTTTTCATCAAAGCTTGCAGGTATGTAAGTTACCAATGGCTCATAATTCTCTACATCCCAGCTCTCACAATTAACTGGCACTGAAATCTGAAAATCCTTTACATTGCTGATAAGCTTATCCAATTTCCCACTTTTACCAAAATAAACGCCTGATATGTGATGGAGATAGTCCTCTAACGTGGACTTGCCTTTTACCGCCTTGTCCTTTGTAAACTCATAAATTACATCATAATCTCCGTCTATTTGTTTCTCTGCTTGTTGTTTTATAAAAATTCTAAATTCCTTGTCTTTCATTCCAAAGGCTACCAGACGGGCCAGCTCGTCCAAGGACTTAGTGTAAACCGTGTTATCAAACATAAATTCCTCACTTAATGAAACTACTGGCTCTGGCTCAGTTGCCTCTTCAATGGCTGACTTCTTACAGCCAGAGAAAATCATTAACAAAAATAAAGACAACATTGAAATAAACAAAAACCTCCGGTACATAACTTTAAATTTTAAGGTTTTACCGGAGGCTAAGAAAGAAAGAAAGAAAGAAA
>CAZWVR010000223.1:0-1959 GCA_964637235.1 uncultured Bacteroidales bacterium
GCCCCGAGCGTCAGCGAGGGCACGCCCAAAAAATAAACAATAAAATATTTTGCTTTTTTCAATAAAATATTCTACTTTTGTCGGCGCTATACTCCCCTGGTGTAATGGCAGCACAGGAGATTCTGGCTCTCTTAGTCCGGGTTCGAATCCTGGGGGGAGTTCCATTATGTTAGCTCCCTTACGAGGAGCTTTTTTTATTTTTTCTTTTCTTAAAAAGTAATTTTTCATCATCTATTGTATTGATTATAAATTTATTCTTGAATTGCCTTCTAAATTTTATCAAATTATGTTATAAAAAACAGTTTTTTTATTTTTTATTCCTTAGCTTTGTAGAAAAAAATTATGAGAGAATACGAGGTTGCTTTAAATCCTAATCCTATTGTAAAATATCTCCGTAAACCTGCGGTTGAATTTACCCGATATGATATTATACGATTTATTGAGGAGAATCAAATAGAACAAGTAAATTTTCATTATGTAGGCGAAGATATGAAGCTGAAAACATTGAATTTTGTTATCACTTCGCGCCGTTATTTGGAATCTATTTTTGCAACGGGTGAACGAGTTGACGGATCTAGTTTATTTTCGTTTGTTGATGCAGATTCAAGCGATTTATATGTTATTCCACGTTTTAAAACTGCATTTGTAAATCCTTTTTCAGAAGTGCCAACTGTGGATTTGCTTTGTTCATATTATACAAAAGAAGGAGTACCACTTGCCAGTGCACCGGAGAATATTTTACGTAAAGCCCATAAAAGATTTCAGAAGGAAACAGGAATGAAAATAAAGGCATTAGGGGAATTAGAATATTACGTTATAGGTCCTTCGGAGGCTAATGCACTATATCCAGCAACAGACCAACGCGGATATCACGGCTCAAAACCCTTCTCTAAATATGAACATATCAGAGTGGAAGCAATGCGTCTTATAGCCCAGTGTGGAGGAAAAATAAAATATGCCCATTCAGAAGTCGGTAATTTTACCACAGATGAAGCCTATTACGAACAGCATGAAATAGAATTTAATCCCGTAGATATTGAAGATACAGCAGACCAAATATTACTGGCAAAATGGATACTCCGCAATTTAGCATTCAAGTACGGAGTAAATATAACTTTTGCCCCTAAGATAACTGTCGGTAAGGCAGGTAGCGGTTTACATATTCATTATATGATAACAGATATGGAAGGCAGAAATTTGCTAATAAAAAATGAACAACTAAGCGATATCGCACTTAAATCAATAGCAGGGCTCCTTAGTAAAGCTAAATCTTTGACAGCATTCGGCAATACTGTTCCTACTTCATATTTACGTCTGGAACCTCACCAAGAAGCGCCAACCAATATCTGTTGGGGCGAAAGAAATAGATCTGCTCTTATAAGAATACCATTAGGCTGGGTTCTTAAAACCCAAATGATAAAAGATGCTAATCCATATGAAATAGCTGATGTCCCCTATATTGAAGGAAAGCAAACAATAGAGTTTAGAGTACCTGACGGCTCCGCAGATATATATCATTTATTGGCTGGAATGGTTATGGCTATACATTACGGAATTACTCAAATGCCTAATGCTCTGGAATATGCCCAACAACTAAAAGTAGATGTAAATATCTTTAAACCAGAATATAAGGATATCCTCCAAAAATTGGATACTTTACCTCAATCTTGCTATGAATCTGCCGAATATCTGGAAAAAGATAGGGAATTCTACCAAGCTGATGGAGTTTTCCCAAAAGGAACCATAGATAGGTTTATAAATCAACTAAAATCATATAATGACAAAGATTTAAGTGAAAAATTATATGGACAGAAAGACAAAATACGGCAATTAGTGCATAAATATTTACACTATGCATAATATAATGTGGGGATCTCTAAAAATTGGGGGCTGTCCACAAAGTTAAAAATAAAAAATTGTCACTAACACAACCTATTGATTTTTAAAATGTTATCTTTT
>CAZWVR010000224.1:0-1945 GCA_964637235.1 uncultured Bacteroidales bacterium
TAATTATTATGGGATTTATCGGATTAAACATTGTTGGATTATTGAGAGGGGATAGCTATGACAATGCAACTTCTTTAATTGACACTGTATCAAAAAAGTTTGAAGAAGAGTCGAATGAAGGAACAATTGATAACGGCTTTATGTATACTTTAACTACTGGTAACTTTGTTGTTCCCTATGAAACATTTCCACAAATTATAAGAACTATGGGAAAAGACGAAAATTTTGGGTATGGTAAATACACTTTTCAATCATTATTATTAATCATTCCAAATTTTTTATGGCACGATAGACCGCTTCCTCTAAGTAACTGGTATATGAAAAAATTCTATGGAGGAGCAGCTATGAATGAAGGAAGGCAATTTTACATATTGACATCTTTTTATATGGATTATGGACCTTTTGGCATCATCATATGGGCGATTATATTAGGTATTATATTTGCATGGATTTCTAAACTTTCCATAATATATTTATCTTCGCCTATAGGAATAAGCGTTGTAGCTATTCTTTTGGGAAATATGCTTAATATGCAATCTTCCGATTTTTTTGGTTTTATAGTTGTTTTCACTAAAAATACTCTTTTGCCATTATTTTTGATTTTATTTTTTAGTAAACTTATTTTGATAAAAAAAAGGAAGAGTAATGAAAAAAATATTTATAATAGGTGATGCATCTTCGATACATATCGCAAAATGGGCTGACTATTTTGTTAATAGAGATTATGATGTCCATATTGCTACTTTTGCAAGAAAAAATATCACAAAAGTTAATAATATACATATGCTATCGAGTAAAAAAGCAGACATAAGAGGTGGTAACTTTCATTATATATTAGCTATTCCAAAAATTGTAAAATTGTTAAAAAATATACAACCAGATATTGTTAATGCACATTATTCTTATAGTATTGGTTTTATATCGTTGATAGCAAAAAAGATTTCTAATATTCAGTGCATTTTTTCTGTAGTTTGTCACGGTAGCGACATCCTAATTCCTCCAGCAGAGATACTTACAGGAAAAATCAACAAATTTGTTTTAATGAACAGTGATAAGATATTTGCTGTATCTGATCAAATAAGAGATAAAATTGATACATTTAATCTTAAGAAAAAACATAATATATATGTTGGGCAATACGGAGTATGCACTAAAGAACTAGCCAAAAATAGTAAAAATACAAAAAAAGACATAGATATATTATCAAATAGAGCTTATGATCCAAATAGCAGAATTGATGAATTATTAGAATACATCGATCAATCCAATATGAAACATCTTAAAATAGTTTTTATAGTTCCAGCAATTAATGACAAAAATTTTAAAATTTTAAGAAAAAAATATCCATACATAGATTTTCATAAGCATTTAGCTTATTTTGACATGATAAAGATGATGCAAAGAAGTAAAATATATATAAGCAATACTAAATCAGATGGTACTTCTTTATCATTATTAGAATCAATGGCATGTGGTTGTATTCCAGTTGTGTCAAACATTGTATCGAATAGAAGTTGGATTTTGGATGGTATAAATGGCTTCTTATTTTATAATAAAAACGAGTTTACAGAAAAGCTAAAATATGCTATAAATAATTTTAATGAGATAAATTTTATGAATGATATTAATATCAACATTATTCATAATAAAGCAAGCTATATAAATGAAATGCAAAAAATAGAAAAATTTCTTTTCAAAATAGATTCTGAATAAAGTTTAATAATAGTTTTTGCTAATAAATAAGATTAATGATTATTATGTGAGCTCTATTTAGAAGAACTTTATAGTGACCCCTAGCTCGACTGCACAGTGTAAAATCCACAAATAAGAGGAACAGAGAATGAGAGAGATACCAACAGAGTATAATGTCCCCAAAAAAAGAGACCAATTCCAATATCAGAGCAATTCCAAGACGACAGAATTCATGAGACCGGAAAGAAGGGAG
>CAZWVR010000225.1:0-1927 GCA_964637235.1 uncultured Bacteroidales bacterium
TTTTGTTCAACTTGCCAGAAGTGGAATGTCATAATTTTCAAAAAAATAATACCTTCAAGCACTTACATTGGCAAAAGTTTTTCTCGTGGGCATTCCAAATTTATTTTTGGCAGTAATTTTTCCAAAGATTTCCACATAGAGTTCTATTTCTCTTTGATTCATTTCTTTGTCGCAATAAACAAATGAACGAAATGAGAAAAGGTAAACAGATAGCATAAGAAAAAACATCCTAATAAAATATATTTGGTGCGCTACTGACTAAAAAAACATTTTAAGACTTAATTTTGTCATCGTATCACATTATCTTTGTCAAAAAACCTATAAAATGCCTTCTACCATAATTACAGGAGCGGAAATGTATAATAAAGTCATACGCCAAATACCCAAAGCACATCGTTTTGTATGGATCGGAACTGCCGATATTAAAGATATGCATGTGGCTGTGGGAAACGGTAGCGTATCTTTTTTGTATATGTTAAACCACCTGGTACAAAAAGGTGTGGAAATCCGCCTACTGCATGCCAAAGAGCCTGGCAAGAATTTTAGAGACAGCTATGACAAATATCCTACCTTGTGGAAAAAGATGGAACGTCGTATGTGTCCGCGTGTGCATTTCAAAATAGTGGTAATCGACGGACAATTTGCTTATACAGGCTCCGCCAACCTTACCGGTGCTGGCCTGGGGATGAAAAGTCCGTATCGCCGTAATTTTGAAATGGGAATCATTACCACTGAAGCAGATTGGATAGATACCATTATGCAATATTTTGATGCGATATGGCAAGGAACGCAATGTCCAGCCTGCGGACGCAAAAAATTTTGCAAAGATCCGATAAAGTAATATAACTTTATACACTTTTGGAGATAGCAGCAAATATAATTGGACAACATCTTTAAAAGTTCTGAAAAATATTTTGTAAAGGATATTTTTTGTGAAAAGCATTTATATTTGTAAACTCTAAATTGCTAAAATCACATCAAGTGGATAGAATAAATAAAAATGATCTAAAAAAAATAAGAGTGTATGCCGGAACTACCGTAGATGAGAAAAAGCATAATGAACTGACTGAAATTTACAAAAAGTTAGAATTTTTAGGCAAAAAACTTGAAGAAAAGGGGGTTGAGTATGCAATCAGAAAAGATCCAAGAAAACAGGCAGGACGAGGGAAATTTGTTTTTAGGGATTATCAATGGATGAAAGTATTTCCCAAAGGCTATAAAAAATATTGTGATAATAAACTTAGTTATATAATAAGCCTCGCTGAAAGTTTTCGTTTTCATATTGGAGGGATAAAGGAGTATGAAAATAAAGAACCAGCTTTAAGAGCCAGTAAACAAAGTTGGACAGACATAGATTTTAACACAGACATTTCATACGAACGAATAGTAGATGAATTTATAAAATTTGATAAAAAATACAGATCACTTTTTATTAAAACAGGAGCAGAACTTGGCATAGACTACTGCATTAAAATAATAAAACAAATGAAAACACAAGAAATAAAAAAAGTTTTAGAACATAAGAAGCAAATTATTCTTCAAGGTGCACCTGGAACAGGCAAAACCTATACATCCGCTGAAATTGCTTTAAGTATAGTCCATAATGAGATAAAAAACTATTCTTCAAGAGAAGAGTTAATGAAAGATTATAAAAAAGCTGTTAATAGTGGTCTTATAACTTTTACGACATTTCATCAATCATTAGACTATGAAGAATTTATTGAAGGAATAAAACCAAATATGAACCACGGGAATATTTTTTATAAAATTGAAGATGGACTTTTTAAGAAAATTTGCAATAAAGCAAAAGAAAACAATAACAATGCAGCACAAAATTACATTCTTATCATAGATGAAATTAATCGTGGAAATATTTCAAAAATTTTCGGAGAACTAATTACGCTTTTGGAGAATGACAAACGACTTG
>CAZWVR010000226.1:0-1922 GCA_964637235.1 uncultured Bacteroidales bacterium
CAAGTAAAAGAAATAGTGGATATTTTACTAAGAAAAATTACATCAAGACTTGCAAGCAGAGATATAGAACTTGTGTTAACTGACAAAGCAAAAGAAGTAATAGCTGAAGCAGGATTTGACCCTATTTTTGGTGCAAGACCACTTAAAAGAGCATTGGCTGAAATAATTGAAGACAGATTAGCTGAGCTTATCCTTGAAGGTAAAGTAAAAGAAGGTAATAGAGTAGAATTTGATGCTGAGAATGAAAATATTATAATTAAAGTAAATGGTGTAGAAGTAAAATAAACGAATTATTATAGATTCCATATCAGTCTTAGTAAAATATAATTAAATGGCTGATATGGAAAGATTTGATTTTAAAGAAGGAAAGGATCTAAATTATTCTTTTTATTAAAACTAATTATTTATTTAATGGCAGATTTCGCTGATTTAGGTCTGCTTGAAATATTAGAATCACACAAATAATTTTTTTCTCCTTTATTTTGCTATAACAACTTCTAAAATTATAATGCCTAAAATCGATGATTATATGTTTTTTTTGTTAAAATACAGCAAAAAAAGGTTTGAAATGAAGAAATTGATTTTAATTTTGCTATTTATTAGTAGTTTATTTGCTATCAATTGGAGTGGAAAAGTCAATTGGGCTATGAATTACAATATTGCAAAAACATTAGCAAAAAATGAGCATAAGCTTATAATGGTAGATATTGGCCTTACAACTTGTCCTCCATGTATGTATTTAGCTGAGAAAGTGTATACAAATGATGAAGTTTCAAGATATATCAATAAAAATTTTGTACCGGTTTTTTATTTAGCAGACAAAGATTTTTTACCTGATGTTGTTCGAAATTATTTTACAGGTTCAACTCCTACAATTTTATTTATAAAACCAAACGGAGAACTTTTTTACTCTATGATTGGGGCAAGACCTCCTAAAATATTTTTAGAAATTTTAAAAAGTGTGAATGATAAATACAAAGAAAATAAATGATTAAAAGATTAAATGATTTGTTTTTTTCTATTGAGACAGCAGGAATTTTATCTATTTTTTTTATATTCGGACAGATGTATGCCACGCTTGGATTTAATACTGTGTATGAAGCATGGCAAAATGTCTATGAGACTAAGTGGTTTGAAGCTATAATGTGGCTACTTGGGATAAATTTAATAGGTGTGATGTTTAAATATAAAACTTATAAAAAAATGCCAATTTTTCTTTTACATATTTCTGTAATTGTTATATTAATAGGGGCTGCTATTACCAGATACTTTGGTTATGAAGGTATTCTTCATTTAAGAAATGGAGAGACTAAATCAGCAATTATGGTTAAGGGAACTGAATCTAATCTCTCAAAGGTATACGAAAAAAAACTTGGATTTGAAATTAGACTCGATAAGTTTGTTTTAAAAAAATATCCGGGAAGTATGTTGCCAAGCAGTTATGATAGTTTTGTAACTGTAATTGATAAAAAAGACCATAAAACATTTAAGTACCATATTTATATGAATCATATTTTAGTATATAAAGGTTATAGGTTTTATCAGGCAAGTTATGATACGGATGAAGGTGGAAGTATATTGTCTGTAAATCATGACCCAGGAATGTATATTACATATTTTGGGTATTTATTAATGACGTTTGGATTTTTTGCAAGTATGTTTTATAAAAAAAGCAGATTTATGACAACTATAAGAAAACTTAAACAAAGTGGACTTTTTGGTATGGTTTTACTTTTAATGATTAGTTCGTCAAATTTAAAGGCATTTGATATAAATTTTGTACATAAAATTTCAATCAAAGCTTCAGATGTTTGGGCTAATGTGTTAGTTCAAAAAAACGGAAGAATTGAACCTCTTGATACATTAAATTTAGATATTATTCATAAACTTACATTAAAATCAAAAATGTATGGATTAAATTA
>CAZWVR010000227.1:0-1890 GCA_964637235.1 uncultured Bacteroidales bacterium
GTTTTGGATAGCCTACCCGCTTAAAATCCTAACGGAATTTATTTGCAGTCTTGACCTTTTGTTACTTTTTTGGTTTATACCAAAAGTAAAATAGAAAATAAACCATTGATAATAAATGTGATATTTTTATCTTGGAAATTATTTATGACGCTATTGGTTTTTAATATAACTTTGGGCATATAAAAAATTTACAGATAATGTTTCTTGAAAAGAAAAACACACGTGCAGAAAAAAATGGTTGGATAGAAGTAATATGTGGGTCTATGTTTTCTGGTAAAACAGAAGAACTTATCCGCAGAATAAAACGTTCACAAATAGCAAAACAAAACATTAAAGTATTTAAACCTGCTATTGACAACAGGTATTCGGATAACAAAGTTGTGTCTCACGATGATAAAATACTACATTCTATTGTAATAGAAAACCCTGAAGAAATATTACAAGAGATGGATGAAAAAACAGATGTAGTTGGTATAGATGAAGCACAATTTTTTGATAATAGCATTGTAGATGTTGCCAGAAAATTGGCAAATATGGGAATAAGGGTAATTGTTGCAGGACTGGATATGGATTATAAAGGAAATCCTTTTGGTCCAATGCCAGAACTAATGGCTATTGCAGAGTTTGTGACTAAAGTGCATGCTATATGTGTGCGTTGTGGAAGTTTAGCCAATTATTCTCACCGTAAAACAGATTCCGAAAACTTGGTATTGTTAGGAGCAGGAGAAAAGTATGAACCATTGTGTAGAAAATGTTTTAACGAATTGTCAGCCGAAGAATAAATGATGGTAGTTCCATATAATACAAATGAGCCTAAGAAAAATCAAATCCGTAAAATGTTTAATCATATTGCGGAAAAATATGATTTTTTAAATAGGCTTCTATCTCTTGGAAATGATAAGTGTTGGCGAAGAAAAACCGTAAAGATTTTAAAAGAAATAAAAGGGGAAATTCCTGTTGGTAATGTAATTGATTTGGCTACGGGTACAGGAGTTTTGGCAGAAACTCTTTTGAAACTCAATCCTCAAGGAAAAGTTTATGGAGTGGATATAGCAGAAAATATGATAGAAGTAGCAAGAAAAAAATATCTCAACGAACCTAAACTGGTTTTTGAAGTCGCTGATGGGGAAAACTTACCTTATAATGATGATTTTTTTGATATTGCCACAATAGGTTTTGGAATAAGAAATTACAACCATATTGAAAAAGGGATTAAAGAGACTTACAGAGTACTAAGAGAACATGGAATTATTGCTATTTTAGAACTTTCTGTGCCTAAAAATCCTTTGTTTAAGTTGGTACACGAACTTCATTCTTCCATTTTTATACCTTTGGTGGGATTCATATTTGCAGGAGATCTAAAAGCTTATTCATATTTACATAATTCGGTAAAAGAATTTTCACGTACGGTAAATTTGGTTGAGGAGCTTGAAAAGGCAGGGTTTAAGATAAAAGTATTAAAAACATTTACATTTGGTACCGTTACATTGTATATTGGAGAAAAATAATAATGGGGTTTTACTTCATTTTTTCTATAGTTATGAGTTAAACATGATAATTCTTTAATGGGAATATAAAATTTATTGATTGTCATAAATAAAAATTTGTTGTCAAAATTATTTATTATAAATTTGCAAAGGAAATTAAAAATAAAAACATTATGAAAACTTTAAGAAATTTAGTATTATTAAGTTTAGTCGCCTTTATGTTTGTAGGAACTGGATGTAAAAAATACGAAGAAGGTCCTGCTTTTAGCTTTAGAAGTAAAAAAGCCCGTGTAGTAAATCAATGGGAAGTAGTTAAACTTTTAAAGAATGGTGTAGAACAAGATATGCATAATAATAATTATACTATGATGATATGGTTTGATTTTAATGATGATAATACAGG
>CAZWVR010000228.1:0-1846 GCA_964637235.1 uncultured Bacteroidales bacterium
GATCGGAAGAGCGTCGTGTAGGGAAAGAGTGTAGATCTAGGTGGGCGCCGGATCATTAAAAAAAAAAAAAAAACAACAAAAAAAAGCCTTTGAAGCTGTATTTGAAATAGTAAAAAACCGTAAAGCAATAGTAGATAAGCTAAAAGTCTCAAATAAGAAGCTAAGAGAAGAACATAAAGTGTTTATTGAGAGACTCAAAGAAGTTATCTAATGATTGATAAAAATCTTAAAATATTTGATTCTGTTTGTACCGGCTGTTCGGCATGTACAGAGGTGTGCGCCTTTCCTGATGATAATGGTATTAACCCTATCCAGCTTATAAAAAATGAGAATAAGTTAGCGGTACCGAGAATCAATAGTGACACCTGCACAGAGTGTATGATGTGCTATAAAGCGTGCCCAACAGAAGACAAGATTTTTAATAATGATATAACTTATGATAAATATGAAGAAAAAATAGGTAAAGGTTACTTTGGTTATTCTTTAGATGAAGAGCACAGGTTTGAAGCAGCCACCGCAGGAGTAACTACTGAAATAGCAGCCTATTTATTAGAAACAAAAAAAATAGATGGCGTTGTAAGTTCTTATCAAAATGATAATAATGAAATAGTTACTAAAATACTTACAGATATTGAGGAAATTAAAAAGACAAGAGGCTCTATCTATCGACAGGTATCATTATTAAACGGATTGGTCGAAAAAATAAAGATAGGAAATCATAAAAAGCTTTTACTAATTGGACTCCCTTGCCATATTGCAGGACTGAAAACTTTACACATAACAAATAAATACCTTAGAAAAAATGTAGAATTCATTACAATAGCCCTATTTTGTAAGCAGACTAAAACAGAAGAGTTTTCAGATTTTGAAAGAACTATTTTAAAAGCAAAGACAAATCAAAAAATAAGCTATAGAGGTAAAGGATGGCCAGGTCTTACTAGAATAGACAATGGAAAAAGTTTTCTTGCTAATAATATTAGAATTGGCTTAAGTTGGTCAACTTTTGCCTTTACTCCTGAATATTGTTTTAGCTGTAGCGATCCACTTGGTATTGAAGCTGACATATCTGTTGGCGATGCTTGGTTGCCAAAATATACAAGAAATGATAGAATAGGAAGTAGTTTACTTATAGGTAATAGTGAAGTGGGCAAACAAATAATTTCAGAAATGAAAAATGAGAAAAAACTTTTTATAGAAAATGAGAAAAAAGAAAACATTATAAATTCACAAAGTAAAATACATGTAAAATATAAAACAACTAATATTGAGTACCGGAGTAAAGTTTTTGGAAATATTAAAAATGATGAAAAAGTCGAGTTTCGCTATAAATTATTGTCAACTTTTATTCGTATTAATAAAAAAATTGCAGAATTTCTATATCGTTCCAAATTTATGCTATATATACCAGAGTTTTTTATTAAAGTGTATCGTAAAATATTGGTAACTATGTGGAAGTATCTTTGAGAAATAAAAAAAGAAGTTATAGAAAAAGTTGTAAAATTATGAAAATCATATAAAGTAATAAAATTCAAGGAGATATAGTCATTAGTATGAAATACAGTAAAATCCTCGTGAATAGATGGAAGCAGCTTTGGCAAAATTAAATAACTACATCTTATTGTTCATATTTTTACCATCATTTATATTAATATACAATGCAAATATATCAAAAATTAGTATTTTACTACAGGTTGACGAATTTTTGTTGTTAATTTCGGTAATAATAATTTTTGTAGAAATAATTAGAAACATTAAAAAAAAGATTGATACTATATACTTTGTTTTTATTCTCTATATCGTCTATCAGTTTATAAACTATCTTGTATCACCATTTAACCACAATGGA
>CAZWVR010000229.1:0-1830 GCA_964637235.1 uncultured Bacteroidales bacterium
TTATTTCTTTTTAAAAATGCTTCCCATTGCTTTATCCTGTCTGTATCTCTGGGAAAGGCTTCATTAAACAGCGGATGTGGATATGTAAATTCTGTCTGGCGGTGTTCAAAAGTCTGTTTTATAGCCATCCTGAGGTTTTCTTTATCCAGATTTTCTGATTTTAAAAGTGTATAAACATCGTAAAAATCTTTCATACGACTGTTTATTTCAGAGAGCCAAATCATTGCTTCAAACTTTTCTGCTATCACAGAGTGAGGGGAATATGCCAGTATAACAGGATTATCAAAATCAAGCAAAGTCGGATATTCTACTTCCAGTGGCTTAAAGAGAGCGTCTCCTATCCCCAAATCAATTTGCAAAGGTTGTTTAATTGTATCAAGCTTGGCTATGATTTTAACCCTAATGCCCTTGTATTTAGCTTGTTCAATGATTTGCTGGGCTGTAATGTTTTCTGTATCAAACACAACTCCGTCCGGATACTGTATTGAACATATATTTTTGAAAATTTCATGGGCTTTCTCTGGCGTTAATTTCAATTTTCTACCAGGAAATCAATATCAATTGTAGGACGGGTCTTTAATCCAGTAAAAGTATAAAGTAAGACGCCTCCTTTAAGGTAAAAATTCTGTCCGTAGGAACTCTGGGATAACCTGTATAAAAATCTTTCGTGAAAATATCTCAATACAAGCACTTGAAAATTAAGCCCTTGTTCTTTTGCCATGTTCAGTAGTCTTGCCCTGACTGATTTTGCTATGTCCTTCATTGTAGTGCTTCTATATAAGGTTTGATTAATGATTTTATCCTGAGTTTTGCAGCGTAGTCAAGCAGTTTTGAAAGGTTTCTGTACCGGCGTTGAAGGTAATTTTTCAGGATTTCAAGCATAATGTCTTTTCCTATTTTGTTCCGCAGACGCACAGCGTCGCATACCGAGCGTTCCATGTCATAAATACGGATTTGCCCCTGCTCAATTTCCACAGTTGTTTGTCCTAAGTGGAAAATGTTTTTATCCCAGTAATAGAGTTTTACCGGAGGATATTCAGGCAGAGTGACTTTTTGTTTTTTCTCAATGGCAATGTGATATTCAAAAGGTTGATATGTCGTCAGTTCATAGTAATTCCATGCAGTAAAAGTACAGAATATTCCGGCAGGTACTAACTTTTGCACAAGTATTATTTCATTGTCGGAATATTCTTTAAGATGATAAAAGCCCCTTTTTATTTTTTCTACTTTTCCCTGTTTGAGTAGTTTTTGCAGGTGGTAGGGATGTATGTTTGCTTCTTTTAGTTGTTTTGTCCTGATATATCCGTTGTTGCGTTGGAACAGCCTGATTATTTCATTAGTTTTGTCTTTCATTTTGTATAAAAATACGGCTAATATATTTTTCAGCCGTAAAATTAAACAAAAAAATCCGTGCTTTGCAATTTTCCTATTTTTAACTGGGATAAAAAGTACTGCTAATAAAGATTAAAGTATTTTATTATCAGACTACTTATCTGAAAGGTGATGAATAGATAAGTCTCCCGCTACGGAGTGAAATCATATCTGCTATCTTAAAAAAGTAGTAAAACAAAGTAAAAGAATAATAGCAGGAAAAGATCATAAATCTCATTTAAATAAAAAAGCGAGACTGACAGCATTAGCTTTGTGGGCTACCAGGATTCGACCCAGGGCTCCCCTGATTATGAGGCAGGTGCTCTAACCAACTGAGCTATATGGAATGGCATTGTGATGAATTACAAACTGTTGAGAGAAAAATTATTGAAGTGCATATAATAAAAAAAGCTCCCCCACCAGGACTTGAACCTGGGACACCCGGATTAACAGTCCGGT
>CAZWVR010000230.1:0-1811 GCA_964637235.1 uncultured Bacteroidales bacterium
ATAATAAGGTTCTCCCTCTGATGATGGAAATTCATAAGCAACAGTAGTTTTACTGTCTCCGTAAGGCGGTGAGGTAACTACTATATCAATTGATTTTTCTTCAATATCGCCTATTGTCTCAACAGTATTAAAATCTTTAATATCAGAATAAACCTTTTTATCTTTAAGAAGTTCGATATACTCAATTAATCCTTTTTTATTTCTTGATAATTTGTTTATCATCAATGAAAAAACATTAGGGTTAAATTTCTTCCTTTGTTTTTCACTCATTCTATATAACTTAAATTCACTATTTCTTGTATATGAACTTTCTCTTACTGTTTCACTAAAAGCAACATAGAAAAAGTTTTTTATACTTTCTACTTGTATATTATCTATGAATTGCTTAATAATTGCTAAATTTTCTTGAACTGTCCTTGAAAACCAAAAATCAATATTTTTGAATTTTGGTAAAATAATATTAGGTTTCTCTATACCAAAATTCAAAGAAAAGGTTAAATCATTAAAGTCTTTGAGATATAAATCGAGAACTTGAATGTCTATAATGGAAGTTTTTGTTTTAGCAATCAATCTTGCTAAGGGATTTAAATCTGTTCCAATAGCATTAATGCCTTTTATATTTGCTTCAACTAATGATGTCCCTGTACCACAATAGGGGTCAAATAGTAAATTTGCATCTTTACCATAAGTTGCAATTAGTCGTTCTGCAACTTGAGGTATCATCATTGCGGGGTAGCTGTGAAAGCAATGTGTAACTGTTTTTGTGTTTACATTTCGATAATCCCAAGACATTTCAATTTGTTTTTTTTCTGCAATAATAGCCATATTATATATCCTTTATTTCGGTAAATAGTAATGGTAACTTATTTTCATAAGTTCTAAAACCTGTTCCATGATTTCTTGCTCTTGTGCCTTTGTCATGCAATCTTAAATCTACTAAGATATTTTCTGCTTTAAATTGGTCTGCTAATAATTCAGGTGTTGTATTTTTCATTAATTGAGCTCTATAAAAATGAAAATATTCTTTACCATCACGTTCTTCTGTAAATGCAGAAACAAGTAATAGTGCAGGTATCTTTTGTGTAAATCTTTTTGCCAAATCTTCTAATTTCCAAATAGCAATAATTTCGCCTGATATATGTCTCACTGAAATTTCTTGATTTGAAACATGTAAAAATAAACCAGCACTGTTAGGTTTTAAACTCATGGTATAATATAAACCTAATCGTCCATTTTTATCTTTGCTACCATATTTTTTTACTGCATCAAGTGGTGGTATTTGCCAAACTTTATTATTAAAGGTAAATAATGTTATTAAATTGTTTCCGTTTGTTCTATGGGCCTTAATTTCTATATTTTCAATGTCTGGTTCAGCAATATTATTTTCTTTAATACCTAATTCGGTTTCTAAAGTATAACCAATGCCTGTTGGACCTTTCCTTAAAGAAGGAATAAAACCTCGTTTTTTTATTTCTTCAAATTTTATTTTAAATTCTTCTAATGTCATAAAGTCTCCTTTTCTATTTTTTACAAAAATAATTTATTTCTCTTAATTTCAAGTGCCACCTAACTTGCTTATACAACCCCCTTCCTTCCCCATAAATATCCTAAAATGGAGGAATATATGCGCCTTTTGGTGGCTTATATCCCCCAAAATTAATAAAAAATATGAAAAAATTCACACGGCCGTAAAGTAATTTTCATCGTGGATATGATATACGTATATTACCCGTAAAACAATATAAAAATACCGGCAAAAAAACTTGCCGGTATGCCAATGTCAATATTTTGGAATGGCGTAGTTACAACAT
>CAZWVR010000231.1:0-1776 GCA_964637235.1 uncultured Bacteroidales bacterium
ATAAATGAGAGCCGAGCCTTTGATTACAAACAACATAGGAATAGCAAGAGAAAAGCTTCTAATTACAAACAACATAGAAATAGCAAGAGAAAAGTACCTGCTTGCAAACAGAAGCGGAATGCTGGAAGCGGGGCGTTGGCGTAAACCTGTTTTAGGACAAGGTCGTTTATGTGTTTTTTTCTGTTTCGTCTATTTCTTTGCCAAGCTCTTTTGCCAGTTTGTTTTTAAACATTTTTGCATCCAGCAAATGCGGATGGGTGGGGGGCAGGGCTTTTTCCCAGATTTTCACGGCTTTTGTGATGTATTCCCAGACTTTTTCTTTTTCGCCTCTCTTGTAGTAAATCAAAGCAATGTTATTATAAGAAGTAGCCAGGGACGGATATTTTTCCGGCAAAACTTGCTCAATGATTTTTATCGCTTTTAAAGCAAATTCCAGCGCCTTATCCAGGTCGCCTTTGTCCAGATAAATCATAGCAATGTTATTATAAGAAGTAGCCAGGGACAGATGATTTTCCGGCAAAACTTGCTCACGGATTTTTAGCGACCTTAAAGCAAATTTAAGCGCCTCCTCCAGCTCGCCTTTTTGATAATAAATCGTAGCAATGTTATTATAAAATCTTGCAAGTTCTTTTTTCTGTTCAATATTAAAATTTTCTATAAACTCCCTTGAATTATTATTGAATTTATCGGCAAAATCAAGATAGGGAAAACGCTCCACAGGTGATGAATAAGATTTACTTGAAAAAAAGTCTGCTAAATTAGAGAAAATCAGCGAAATAGCTTCTGTATTGAGCAATGGTTTTAACTTTTTAATAGCCACATCAATTACCAGACGGTGCATACGGTAGTATATCTGGTTTTCAATTTTTTCCTTTTCTACATAATTCAATTTGTAAAAGGTTATAAAACTATTTGTCAGTAGTTCATCATTTTGTTGGTCATTGTCTAAAATTCTAAAAAGGGTTTGTTTGTCAATGGGTTCAATGGGCTCGAGCATAGCAGTAATAGCAAGCAAACGCTTTTGTTCATCATCCAGCACAGAAAAATCTATTAAACGTTCCAGATATTTAGCCAGCGTATGGGGCTGCACTTGCATATCAGTATGACGTTCCAACTCCATTGCCAGGTTATCAAAATCAGTAAGATGCTTATTCAAAAAATCCTCTGCCGAAATTTGATCTTCGTCATAATACATTCTACTGATAGCGAGCTTTATAAGTAAAGGAAAATAATCCAGTTTTTTAAGTATCTGATTATGAATGGGTTGCGGTTTTTCACCTGTCAATTTTTCAAAATATTCCTCTGCCTGCTGTGGTGTAAACCTGCTAATATCTACGGTAAATTTTTGATAATCTATTACTCTTGTTCTTATGCGGGAAGTTATAATGAATTTAATATTGCTATTTGCCCCAAAATTTTGCTTTATAAATTTCAAAATGTCATTGCGAATTTTCTCATTATCCATATTATGAAAGACAAACAAAATTTGTTTTCCCTTGTTCTGCGTCAGAGTGTTTAAGCCTGTTGTAATGATGTTCAGAATTTTATTCGTATCCTTTTCTTTTCTTAAACCTTCAAATTCAATAAATTGAGAAAGATAGTTTTTCAGTGGATCAATAAAAGACTGTGGATTGTAAAAGTTTTTTATAACATTGAAATTATTTTGGTGTTGGGCAGAATAAAAATAAGCCAGATAAGATTTACCGCTACCAGCCAGACCTGTAATCAAAGCAAGATTATGGGATTTAAGTATTTGTTCCAGCTTTTGCTCATATT
>CAZWVR010000232.1:0-1771 GCA_964637235.1 uncultured Bacteroidales bacterium
TTCAAAAAGAAATTAATGAACTCTTTTTTGGTGGGGCAAGTGATTATTTAACAAGTTCTCATTTTGGAACTTTTAAAATAAAAAACTATAGTTTTATAAATGCAATATGTTATGAAGCTACTGTAGAAAATTTGTATAAATTAAAACCAAAATATGTTATTGCTTTAAGTAATGATGCTTGGTTTATGCCATCAATTATGCCAAGCCTACAAGAGATGATAATTAAAACTTATGCATATAAATATCAAAAAATAATTTTTCATTCAATAAATGGATTTAGAAGCTATATTTTAATAAAAAATAAAAAGTGAAAAAATCACTTTAGATTAAAAACTTGTACCTATTGTAAAGTCAAATCTTTGTAAATCATCACCAGGATGTTTTGAAATTGGTTTTGCCCATACAAAACTTAAAGGTCCCATAGGAGTTATCCAATCAATTTCTGCACCATATGAGCTTCTTTTTATATTTAGACTGTTTTCTCCCACTGCTCCATAATCAATAAATCCACTTAACCAAACTTTATTTTTAATACTAAGAGGAGTTGAAATTTCAGGACCAGTTATAAATTTATATTTACCACCTATTTTATTACCTTTACTATCTACTGGAGAAATTGAATATGAGCTATATCCTCTTACGCTTCCAATTCCACCAAGATAAAATTTGTCATTAATAGGAAGATAACCAATTTTTGTTATAACTCCTGCTTTAATTTTATATTTTAAAACTGCATATGTTTGATAAGTCATATTTTTTAATGGATAGAAATATTTATAACTTCCTAATGTTTTTATATATTTTTCATCTCCCCCAAGCCCTGCAATTTCTACACTTAAACTTGCTTTTTGTCCAGTTGTAGGGAAGAAATAATAATCTGTGTTATCAAAACTGATTGAACCAACTACATAGCTTTTAGTACTGTGAGGTTTTATATATTCTGTTGTTGAATAATCACTAAGTTGTGTTTTTGTATATCCATATGTTACATTTGTGTGGACAAATCTAGTTAATTGTTTTCCAAGTCCGATTGTAAAACCTTTTTGTTTTGATTTATATGAGATACCTGTGAATTCTGAATCAAAAATTGATGTATTAAATGAATATTTTGTATCAAATATTCTTGGATTATATAAAGAAACTCTATATGTTTTACTTTTACTTGAAAAATCAGCTGAAAGATTTACAGATTGCCCGCTCCCAAATACATTTTTTTCACTGATTGCAAAATTAAAACCAAGTTTTGAATAACTTCCATAACTAATACCTGCTTTTAGAGAGCCACTAAGCCCTTCTTTTACATTAACTAACAAATCAATTTGATTGTTTGATACTTTTTTCTCTTTAATTTTAACATTATCTAAATAACCGCTTCTTTGAAGGGCATTTTTTGAATCTTGTATATCTTGATATGAATATTTATCTCCTGGAGCTAAATAGATATTTCTTCTGATAACTCTATCAAGTGTTTTTGTATTACCGTTTATTATGACATTTCTTATATAGACAATTTCTCCTGGTATTACTTTATATGTTATATATGCAAAATTTTTTTCTTTTTTAATTTCAGGATATACTTTTGCATATGCATATCCTAAGTTTTGAAAAGCATGTTTTATATTTTTTAAATCTTCTCGTAGGGCTGAAATATTAAAATATTTATCAGTTTTTAAATTAAATTCAGGAAGTTTTACTTTTATTTGTTTTGGATAATCTACATTTACTTTTTTTACTATATATCTTATCCCTTCATAAATTTGATAATCAATTG
>CAZWVR010000233.1:0-1761 GCA_964637235.1 uncultured Bacteroidales bacterium
TGGTATATAAACATAATCACGTAGCCACGTAGATAATGTAATATGCCACCTACGCCAAAATTCAGTAATATCACGTGCTTTATAAGGTAAATTAAAGTTTATGCCTAAATCATATCCCATTATACGTGCCAACCCAATAGCCATATCAGAATAACCTGAAAAATCAAGATATATTTGCAAAGTATATCCTAAAATAGCCATTAAATTCTCAAAACCATTATGAGCAAATGGATTAGCAAAAATAAGGTCATTGTACTGTGCAATATAATCAGCAAATACCGCTTTTTTTATTAGTCCTACCATTACCAACCAAATACCACTATATACCTGATCATTAGATACAGAGGGCGTCCGTTCTAATTGTGGTAAAAAATGATGTGCTTTGACAATAGGACCTGCAACTAATTGCGGAAAAAACGATAGAAAGAACGCATAATCTAATATATTTTTGGTAGGCTTTATTGTTTTGCGATATACATCAATAACATAACTTACTGACTGAAAAGTATAAAAAGAAATACCTACGGGCAAAAAGATGTCTAAGGGCTGAAAATTATTACCTACAATCAAAGACCAGTTAAAAAGCAAAAAATTAGTGTATTTAAAATATGCCAACAGCCCCAAACTCGGAACAACGCCCATTATCAACCAAAAAACTCGCCAAAATTTCTTACGCGATTTATCCAGCAAATAGGCAAAAGTAAAATCTGTTATAGAAGTCAGCACAAGTAAAAAGAAATACCACCCGCTAGATTTGTAGTAAAAAAACAAACTAAATAGTATGACGTAAACAGACGTCCAAAACCTACGCCTATAAATTACAGTGTAGATAATGATAAAAGCAGTGTAAAGAAACATAAATACACCGCTATTAAACAACATTGGTGCGTTTGGGTCATATTTGAGTATCTCTGCTAAATTATTCAAAAAATTCATATTTCTATAAAATTAGCCTGCCAAATTTAAACAAAATTCTTACTTATTGTTATTTTTTTTTAAAGTTTAAAATGTAAAATTTTTCATCTCTATATTCTACAACCTTAATAAACCCTTTATTTATCAAAGATTCTACCTTTGAAAAATCCTCATTATAACGTTCTAATAAAATATTTAAAGCATTATGCGAAATAGGGTGAACAGAAATTATTTCTAATAAATCCCGCTCAAAATCATCTGTTATAACAAAACCTTCTATCTCTTGCGAAGTTAGAACTTCCACATTATCAATATGTTGTAAAAATATTGAATAAGCACGTGCAAGCACTTCTTCCTGAGGTATTTTTACCCAAGTTTCGGCAGGTGGTCGCGTTGGAACAGAAATATAAGCCACAGAAGGACGCAATTCCCCAATAAAAACTGATGTTTTACACAAAGAGTCCTCAGTATCATTTATACCTGCAACAAGCATTGTTTCCGTCGTTAGAACACCTGTATATTCATCTGCAAACTTTATTATCCCCTCCAAAATTTTATCAAATTGTAATTTCCTATGTGGACGATTAACTTTTCGCCAAATATTTTCAACAACACTATCTATTTTTACCGAAACCCAATCAAATTTCATTAACTCTTTTCTAACTTTATTATCCCACAACAGACTGCTATTAGTTATTATAGCACTTTTAATCTTTAAAGGCTGAATAAGATTTAATATTTCTTTTAGACCTCTGTCTAATGTAGGCTCTCCATCAGGAACAAAACTAATGTAGTCTATTTTTTCCCTTTTTAATTTTATCTGTTCTACTTTTTCATAAATTTTTT
>CAZWVR010000234.1:0-1758 GCA_964637235.1 uncultured Bacteroidales bacterium
TATTGTTGTTGTCACCGCCAGTGTTATTATTATCACCACCTGTATTATTGTTATCACTACCGCTGTTATTATTGTCGTTAGTAGTATTTAAATCAAAATTTACTGTTTTAGTATCACCAGCATCTATACCAGTTAAATCAACATTAAAGAATGGTCTATCATCAATAGACAATTTAACTATTTGACCAGCATAAACACCTGGAATATTAACACC
The DNA here is from genome assembly GCA_964637235.1 of uncultured Bacteroidales bacterium. GTDB lineage: Bacteria > Bacteroidota > Bacteroidia > Bacteroidales > S143-33 > CAZWVR01. Next base: position 215 of record CAZWVR010000234.1, read on the forward strand.
CCAACCACCTTGATTAAGGTTTTTACCATTTGTAATTGTAATAGGCAGTATTTTTTGTGGCGGATTTGTATCTGTCCAGAAATCACCATTTTCATAATGTGCATCCGATAATTGTTTAACTTTTAATTTATATGTATGTATATTATCTTGTGAAACAATTTGTCTTGTCTCTTCAACATACATCTCTAAATTTATAGTTATATTTTGAACATTATCTTTTAATTTAATAAAATAAACTTTTGTTGGTATAAGGTTGGTTAATTTATTTAAAAAAGATGGTGCACCTGGCGTATAACTTACCCAATTACCATTACTATCTTTTCCAAAAACTTTTATAATATTAGATGAACCAACTTTATTAATAAAATCTTCTATTGTAATATTCTCATCAAATATACCAAAATCATTCCATCCACTTTTAAAAGTTATATTTTTATCTGCAAATGGAATACCGCTAATAGGCATCGTAAAATTACTAGTAGCTTTTATATAATATACTTTTCCACCGTCAAAACTGTTTAATTTATTTAAAAAAGATGGTGCACCTGGTGTGAAACTTATCCAACTTCCATCACTGTTTTTACCAAAAATCTTTTCTATATTACCTATCCTTCCAACAAATGATGATAAATCTTGATTTATATCCAAAGGAATACTAACAGCATTCCAACCTTGTTTAAGATTAATATTAAAATTATTTGCCATTCCACTTGCATTTAAAATTCCAACAAATAGAATAATTGATACAAATAATCTTTTAAAAGATTTAAATATCTCTTTCATTACTGCCCCCTCACTTAACTATTTTTGTATCGCCTGGTTTAATATTGCTTAAATCTATTTCTATAAATTTCCCACCATTTCTTGATAGATACACCTTTTTGCCTGCATATATACCTGGAATATTAACACCCCAACTCTTATTATCTGTAATTGTTATAGGTAAGATAACTTGAGGAGGTGTAGTTTTAGTATAAAAATCACCATCTTTATAGATATATGAATCTTTTGAGACTTCTGGTGTTTTTAATACATAAATATTCCCATTTTGTGCTACTACTTGCCTTGTTTCTCTTTTTAAATTATTAGCAGTTGCAGTAGCACTATTTTGTGTGCCACTGCTATTACAACCAGCTAATATCATTATTATAATTGCTCCCACTATACTCTTTTTCAAAATTGCCTCCTTTGTTTTATTTACTCATTAATTATTACATTATCACCTGCACTCTTATTAGTTAAATCTATTCTCATATATTCACTACCATTTCTTGATAAATACACTATTTGACCAGCATAAACACCTGGAATATTAACACCCCAACTCTTATTATCTGTAATAGTTATAGGCAGTATTTTTTGTGGTGGATTTCCATTTGTCCAGAAATCACCATTTTCATAATGTGCATCAGATAATTGTTGAACTTTTAGAGTATATATATAAATTCCATCTTGTGATACAACTTGTCTAGTCTCGATTGGATAATTGTCTAATGGATTATAGCATCCACTTGCAACTTGACTATTTCCATATTTATCCTCTA
>CAZWVR010000235.1:0-1757 GCA_964637235.1 uncultured Bacteroidales bacterium
TTATTTGTCTGTTCTAAAAAAAATATTATCCTTGCAGTCCTAAATATACGATTATGTTGTATTCAATGACCGGATACGGTCGCCATTCTTTTGAAAACGACCAAATAAAAATAGATGTTGAAATAAAATCTTTGAATTCTAAAAATTTTGACTTAAATTTAAAATTTTACGACATACCACAAGATAAAGAAATTCAGCTGCGTAAATTCCTATCAGAAAAACTAAAACGTGGAAAAGTTTTTTGCTCTGTTCAATGGGAACTAAAACTCCTTAGCAATAAATATACAATAAAAGAACAGGCTCTGCTGGGATATTATCAGCAAATGAAGCAGATCACTGAAAAAATAGGCGAAAAACCCCAAGATATTTACAGCTTAATCATTGGCTTTCCAGACCTTTTAGAAGCACAAGAAGTGGAATTGGATAAATATTGGAGTTATTTTCTTAATGCTATTGAAATTGCTACTGAAAAACTCTCTGAATTCCGTAAGCAGGAAGGACAAGCAACAGAGAAAGATATTTTGCAGAAATTACAAATAATAGAAAATCTTTTGCCACAAATAGAACAGTTTGAAAATCAGAGAAATGAGAATTTTAGAAAGCGCCTTCTGGAAGCTTTACAAAAAAATAATATTGAAGCAGATAAAGAACGCTTTGAACAGGAATTGCTTTATTATTTAGATAAATATGACATAAACGAGGAGAAAAAACGTCTGAAAAATCATATTCAATATTTTAAACAAGTTTCTGATAATCAAGATATTGAAAAAGGAAAAAAATTGACTTTCATTGCTCAAGAAATGGGACGTGAAATAAATACGCTGGGAAATAAGTCTTATTATTTTGAAATACAACGTATTGTTGTAGAAATGAAAGATAATTTGGAAAAAATAAAAGAACAACTTGCAAATATTCTTTAAAAAATAGTAAATTAAAACACACTCAACCATAAAATTTATGCCTATGAAACGATTATTTTTATTTTTGATGTCAATTTTCATTGTCTCCTTTGTTCAAGGGCAGACAATGCTTTGGCACTACGGATTTGAGCAACCTAATGGCTATACAGCCCCTAACGGTGAGCACAACGACGGTAGCTATGACTATTTTGCTCGTGTTACTAACGCGGATATTTCACCTACTTACAATAATCCTGACCAGCAATATTTCTTTGCAGCTCAGGATATTGACGCCGACGGAGGAAGTAATCCCGATAGTATTTTGATTAACCCTATTGACGTTAGCGGAGCAACTCAAAGTACTCTGACTTTTTCTGTTTATTTAACAACTGCATATAGCAATACATGGGATAATAATGATTATGTGCATTTTTACTATTCTTATGATGGAACAACATACAACAATCTATTGTGGGTTGAAAGTGATACTACTGGTTTTAACGGCAAAACAAGAATTGATACTGATTTTGACGGTTTAGGAGATGGTGCTATTGTTCCTAATACTTTCACACAGTTTACTGCTGAAATACCTTATTCGGGAGAAAGTACTTTGTATATTAAAATTAAATTTTCTTTAAATGCTAACCATGAGGATATAGGGCTGGATAGTATGGTAGTATATGACGGAGTTATTACGCCTCCTAATCCTTTGCTTCAAGCAGCTACTTATTATTTTTCTGATCTGGAAGATTTTTTTATTGTAGGAAAACATCAAAATCCTGTAAGTTCTCCTAATGCTTCTGATTATATTCTGAAACCTGACAATGTAACTTTTAATAATGCTTCTGTTTTGCCTGA
>CAZWVR010000236.1:0-1754 GCA_964637235.1 uncultured Bacteroidales bacterium
ATGATTTATATGCTTGATACAAACATATGCAGCTTCATAATCAGAGAAAAACCTTTAACCGTAAAAGAAAAGCTAAAAGCTGTTGATACGGATGGCAATAAAATAGTTCTGTCAAGCATTGTTGCTTCAGAGCTTCTATATGGTGCTTATAAAAAAGGAAGCCCTAAACTAATAAACACTGTAAAAACATTCATTGATTTTTTTGAGGTTTTACCATTTGATTTAAGTGCAGCAGAAGAATATGGAAAAATAAGGTCATTCCTGGAAAAGAAAGGTATTGTTATTGGAGCTTATGACCTTCAGATAGCTGCTCACGCAAAGTCTATAAATGCTGCTTTAGTTACAAACAACCTAAAAGAGTTCTCCAGAATTGAAGGATTAAAAATAGAAGACTGGACAGAGTAAGATTACTCACAATACATTAGAAGATAAAATACACATGTAATTGTAGAATGTTAATCATAAGAATAATGGAAAAAAAGTGATAAAAAAGTGGATTGCAATAAATGAGTACTATGTAGCTGTATTTGTAGGACTTGCTTTTGCTTCTATTTTATTGACTTGTGGTAGCTTACTTTTTAGATTTAGAAAAAAAAATGTTGGAAACCAGTAGGGAGAGATTAAAATGAGGATTGTAGCTTTTATTCTATTAGTATTCTTTTCCTTTGCAACTGCTCAAGAATTAATAGTGGGTAATTGTGCAGAAAATATCATTACAAACAAATATGGTAAATTTGCTCAAAGATTTTGTAATGCTTATTTAAATGGCAAAAAGGTAGGTATGCTAAAAATAGAAGAACATATAAATCCACCTTTCTATGGTATGGTAGGAGGATATTTAGAAATAGGAAATAGGATATATAAAGCTAACTACTTTATAGGAAAATACTTTGCTATATATGAACCTTTTGGTAATGGACTTAAAATAAAAACCATGTGTGGTGTTTCCTATAGCAAGTCAGATAGCCTAAAAGAAGTATGGAAGGCTATATTAAATTGTTTCAAGGAGAAAGAAAATGGTAAAAAGTGAAGTTATCATCCTATCTGATAGGATAATCCTAAACATAATTGCAGAAAAGAGTTTTTTGTAAGAAATACGAGAAAAATAAATGTAAACTGACAGAATGTATTGAAAATGTATTACATTGTCATGCAAAGTAATGCAAAAATAATACAAAATTTAGCAAATGATTGACAAAATATTACAAAAATGGCAAAAAAGTTATAAAAAATTCTGAAAAACTTGCAATTAATTGCAACTTTTTGATTAAAAAATAGAAAAAATACTTGACATAAAGTCGGAAAATGATTAATATAGAGAAAAAGAATATGGAATATAGGTGAAATAAGCAAAAATAATAAAAGAAGTATAAAAATTGTCAAAGTAATGTAATATTGTCAAAGTCAAAGAAATAATTGTCAAAGCTTTCAATTGTCAAAGTATAACTTGCAATTAATTGCACATTTTTGATTTTTTTAGGTTGAAAAGTTTTTTTAATTTTTATACTTTTTTTAAAAACAAGTACAAGTAATTGAATATGAAAAAAGCCCCAGCCCAAGGACGGGCTAGGGTGGGTAAATAAAACAATAAACAACGCGCTAAATACAATGTAATACATTGTAATACATTTTTCAACCCACCTCCCGTCCTTGTTGCGGTTCTGGGGCAAGGGAGGTGTAGTATGTTTATAAAAAACAAAAGCGATGTTGATTTGTATGCGAAGAATATATATGCGTATATCATAAGCTCGAAA
>CAZWVR010000237.1:0-1752 GCA_964637235.1 uncultured Bacteroidales bacterium
ATACCGAGAAGACGAAAATAAACCTATCAGACAATCTCACGAAAACCCCGAAATTATACAACTTTACAAAGAATTCCTCGGGGAACCTCTAAGTGAACTATCCCACAAACTATTACATACGCATTATACCCCAAGAAACCGTTATTAACCTAAAAAAGGGGCTGCCTAAAACCTCTTTTAATAATTTATACATACAGCAGCCCCTTCCTCATCTTTTCTATATTCCAAATTTTACGCTAAGTATTAAAAAAGCAATTATTTCACCTACCCTAAAATTTCTAAAAACATATAATTTTCATTTTGTCCATTAAAAAAAAAGAATATTTTTGTTAAAAATTCCACTATGGACAATTTAGACTTTAATAATACAGCAATTGCCTTTGAATGGAAAAACGATAAAGAACTAAAAAAAGCATATTGGCTGTTTAAAATTATGAAACATAATTGGTTAGTAAAAACTGGAAAAACACTGGCAAACTTAGCCATAAAAATACATTTCCCTATAAACTGGATAGTTAAACCAACTATTTATAGCCATTTTGTGGGAGGAGAAACTATCGAAGAATGCAAACCCTTAGTAAGACTCTTGGAAAAATATAATGTAAAAGCTGTCTTAGACTATTCAGTAGAAGGTGGAGATACCGAAGAAAAAATAAATCACGCATTAAAAGAAACATTAAAAACAATAGAAAACGCAGCTAATGACCCAAACGTGGCATTCGCAGTTTTTAAACCAACCGCCTTTTGCTACCCTCATATACTTGAAAAAGCGGGAATGAATGAACAGCTTACCAAGGAAGAACAAAAAGAAACTGAAAAATTCAGAGAACGCGTCTATATATTATGCGAAACCGCATACAAAAAAAACGTTCCTATAATGATTGATGCCGAGGATTATGCATTCCAAAATTTTGTAGATAAAGTAATATACGATATGATGCTCCAATTCAATAAAGAAAAAGCTATCGTATATAACACATTACAAATGTATCGCCGAGACAGACTTGACTATCTTAAATTTCTCTACAACCAAGCTCAAAAAGACAAAATAAAAGTAGGGATAAAATTTGTACGTGGTGCATATATGGAAAAAGAACGAGAAAGAGCTAAAAAATTAGGATACCCAGACCCTATACACCCAACAAAAGAAGATACAGATAGAGCTTATAATGCTGCTCTCGAATTTTCTACTGAACATATTGATACAATCGCAATATTCAATGCTACACACAACGAATATAGTAGTAAATATCTAACAGAACTCATGAAAAAACATGGCATAGAAAAAAACGACCCACGCGCTTTCTTTGCTCAATTATATGGAATGAGCGACCATATCACTTTCAACCTCGCAAAAGCAGGCTATAACGTAGCAAAATATATCCCATACGGACCTGTCAAACACGTATTACCCTACTTAATACGACGCACAGAAGAAAATACATCAGTAGCAGGACAAACCTCACGAGAATTACAATTACTCCAAAAAGAATTCTTACGTAGAAAAAATACAAAACATAAAAAATGAAAAAACTAACAACATTTTTAATCCTAATTCTTGCAATGTTAATCTCCCAAGCTCAAAACAAAGTACTAATTAAAACCTCAATGGGAGATATTACAATCAAATTATACGACAAAACAGCCAATCACAAAAAAAACTTTCTAAAATTAGTCAAAAATGGCTTCTACAACGGAGTATTGTTTCATAGAGTAATAAAAAATTTTATGATACAAGCAGGAGATCCTAAA
>CAZWVR010000238.1:0-1750 GCA_964637235.1 uncultured Bacteroidales bacterium
CACAAAAACTATACAAATACACTCAAGAAAATAGCGAAAAGTTTGAGATGAATATGTAAAATAATCCTAAAATAAACTCGAGCTAACTCCTATGACTCTATATATAGATGTATTTTGCTTTTCTACTTTCATAAAATTTTTATTGGATTTTCTTTTAGTTTGTGGAATGATTGCCAATATCTTGCCCATCTTTTCTGATTTGTTCACAATAAACATATGCCTAAATCTAGATATTTTTATTTTTATATTTCCAAATGATGGGTCTGCCAAATACACTAAACCATTTTTAATCTTTTTCAATACAGAAAAATGACCCCCATTATGTGTGTTCAAAAACACAATAACAGGTATCTGTAATTTTTCTAGTGTTTGAATATCCACAGATAAGCCAACCCCTCTAAAATTAATTTCTTTTGCAAAACTACTAAGATCCAAGAACGACAGACCCCCAGCAGCCTCAAATGCATCTAATGAACTTTTTCCTGTAAGCTTTTTCTTTTTCATTACATAATTTAATATTTTGTCTTCTGATATGTTGACATTATAATAATATTTTAAAATTGTAGACAAAGATGCACTTCCGCAAGAATAATCCTTTTTTTGTCTAGTAAGATTTTGATTTTTAAACTCTATCCATGATCTAACATTGATTTGCTTTGCAAGCATATAGCTATCATTCATAGTCACGCTATATAATGATTCTATTAAGGCAAGGGCAAAAAATAATATTTTTTTCATATCAAAATTTATATGATAATGATGTTGAAATAGAGTTTTGCTTCATTTTGTTGTTGTTTTTTGATTCAACTTCAACACTCAATATGGTTTTTGAAACAAACTCATAACTACCACCAAATATATAAGATATATCTGAACCAGAATTGCTAATATTTTTTGAATCAATTTTTGATACACCATTATGTGTATATCTTATGCCCGCATATAAACTTGTAGATGGATTTACAGCAAAGTAGACCATAGGCTTCAAAGAAAACAAATTGCCCATTTTACTAGTATGGTTTCCTATTTTGTTCTGTAAATTAACACTATAAGATCCTGTTAAAGAAAATACTATAGGATCAACTGTATAAAAAGTGGTTGCAAAAACTCTAAAATTTTTGAATCCGTATGTATAGCTTTTATTGTCTTGCTTTGTTTTTGTATATACATTAATATTGGTCCCCAAGAGAATTGCAGGTGTATCATCTTCTTGTTTTACTTGATATATGGCACCCGCATCAATGCCACCAAAATCCCATTCTCTTGATGTCCTGTATTTATTCGCAAAATCTGTATGAATAATCGAATAGTGCATATTTATAGATGAAAATAATTCAAAATTATTCGATAATCCATACTTTATTTTAGTATTAAAACTGAAATAGTCTTGATTAGATTTTGAAGTTCCATAGTATGATGGAACAGTAACAAAGTCGCCATTTCCTGTTTGATAAGTCTGTGGCATTACTACATTATCAGAACTTTGCAAATTCATATACAATATAGAAAAATCCAATCCAATTTTTCCATTCTGCATCAAAACATCTTTCGTCTCAACTGGCTTTGCCTGAATCAATGCAGTCAATAAAAAAATATATATAAAATATTTTATCTTCATTATGATCCTTTTCTCCGTTTTATGTCTTGCCCTAAATGGACATAATTTGTCGTTTGTTTGCACAAAAAAAATTATCAATCATTCCGATGGACATATTTGCATATTTATGTGGCATTCATTTTCTATTTGATT
>CAZWVR010000239.1:0-1739 GCA_964637235.1 uncultured Bacteroidales bacterium
GCGAGTAAACCTCTGACCCTGCATTGTATAGCGGCGGATAGCCGTGAATGATTTTCAGTATGTGCATAAAATCAGTTTTATTTTCCTCAATAATAATTTGTTTTTTCTCGTTGTCATCAAAGAATATGTCTAAATGTAATCCATTTAGTTAGCATTTTTTATGCCATAAATGTATCTTGTTAATAATCAGTGTTTTTGTGATTACTATTTAAAGAAATTATGTTTGAAATATCATATTTTATGATGGTAATTTATAATAAAAAAGCGGGGTTATCCGTAGTGAGATAGGATAACCCCGCTTTCAGCAGTAATAATCCTGGAGTTTACTTGTGTCTTATCTGGTTGTAATAGAACTTTTTCTCCTCGGTAATTTCATTCACTTTTTTAGTCTGTTTTTCTAAGGCATTAGCAGGTCTTGTGAATTTCACCATTACAGCAGTTTCGTCCTCCAGGATTTTTGTAATCACACCTTCTATTCCTTTGTATTTTTCGGAAGTAATGATGACTTTGTCACCCACTTTGAATTTTACGCCAGGAACGGGTTCCAGCTTGTATTTTACCTTCCTGGGTTTAGGCTGATAGATATTGCCAGTAGCTATATCTATTGCCAGAGGCACCCATCCACTCATTATGTCCAGAACAGTATATCCCACACTCCATTTACGAGAGAGTTCAATGTCAGTGGATTTGTAATTGGGAGCTTTAACAGTTATTTTGCTATGTCCCTGTTTTGCAGAGCGAGGTACTTTAACATGTGTAGGAGCTTTTCCTACATAAGCACCATTGTAATAGACTTCTGCCTCTGGTGGAATACCAGATACTCTAACAGGCTTTTTACTTCCGCCCAATATTGTGGCGCAGCTTGAGAAGGTTATCATCAAAATTGCTAACGCCAGGAAGTGGAGTTTGTTTTTCATTTTTCTTTATTTTTTAATTTGTTTTTTACCCAGAACTTTCAGGTAAATGTTAATTTCTTTGTTATCTTTTCCTTTTACAGTGAAGTTTTCTGAAGATCCAGAATAAATACCGGAATATGCATCAACGTAATAAGTGCCATCATCTACTGGATAGAAAGTGTATTGGCCGTTAGCATCAGTTGTTGTTGACATTACATCTTCATCTGTTTTTGGATCTACCAGATGTACGTCAGCTCCCTGTACCGGTTGGTTGTCTTTGTAAACTGTACCGGTCACGAGGTTGTCGTTTTTGGCACAACTTGACATAAAGATAACAAGTGCCACTAACAGTCCTGCAGAAATAAAACTCAGCTTCTTCATAGTTGTTAAATTTTAGTGTTTGGTTTATTTTAACTTTTTATTTATTTCTCGGGCTATTTCTGTTAATTCTTTTTGTAATTGACTTATTTTTTTTAGATAGTTTATTATTTCAGCAGAATAGTTAATATTCTGATTATCATTGAATAGAGAAGCTATATCAAAATCCAGTATTTTGGATAGTTGTTCCAGGCGTTCTACTGTAAGTGCAGTTTTACCCCTTTCTATACGTCCGTAATTAGCAGGGTCAATATTCAATTTTGTGGCTACATATTCCTGGGTATAACCCTTTGCTATTCTTATGTTTCGTATTTTTTCGTGAATTTTCATATCATTGTCAAAAATATATTTCATTTTTCATTTCTTTTAGGCAAATTTTATAAGAAATAATGCTTTTTTTATCGTCTTGTTTTTATTATTGCTTATCAATATTCTGTAATTTTTGTATTATTTATTGATAATAGT
>CAZWVR010000240.1:0-1719 GCA_964637235.1 uncultured Bacteroidales bacterium
AGCTCTTATGTTTTTTCCTGCTTTGTTTATAAATTCTAAAAGTGAATTTTTTAGGAATTTTGCATTGGCTTTTAGTGATATTACAGGCTTTTGGTATAATTTTGTGTATTTTCTTTTAATTATTGCTTTTACTTATTTTTATACTGCTATTACTATAAATCCTCAACAGATGGCTGAGGAGATAAAACGTAATAATGGTTTAATTCCTGGTATTAAGCCTGGAAAACCAACAGCGGAATATTTAGATAATATTTTATCTAAAGTCACATTGCCAGGATCTATATTCTTAGGATTTATTGCTATTTTACCTGCTTTTGCAAGAATTGTAGGTGTGAATTATCAATTTGCTTATTTTTATGGAGGAACATCATTATTGATTTTAGTTGGTGTTGTATTAGATACACTGCAACAGATTGATAGTCATTTACTTATGAGAAATTATAGCGGTTTTCTTAAAGGTAGCAAAATAAAAGGACGTTCTTATGCTACTATATAGTAAAATGTAATAAGATGATTAAGTATAAAAAAGACGAAGAAATAGAGTTAATGCGACAGAGCAATATATTGCTTGGAAAATTACACGCAGAAATTGCTCGGAATATTAAGCCTGGTGTAAGAACTATTGACTTGGATAATTTAGCAAAAGATTTTATATACGAAAATGGAGGTATTCCTGCATTTTTGAATTATAATGGATACCCTAATGTTCTTTGTGTTTCTGTTAATGATGTGGTAATTCATGGAATACCATCAGAATATGAACTTAAAGAAGGTGATATTATTTCTGTTGATTCTGGTATTATCTTAAATGGATATTATAGTGATTCGGCTTTTACTTATGCCATAGGAGAAGTCTCCGACGATATTTGGAATTTGCTCGTTGCTACAAAAGAAGCCTTGTATTTAGGTATAGAACAGGCTAAACCTGGTAATAGGATAGGAGATATAGGTTTTAGTATTGAGCAACACGTAAAAAAATATGGTTTTACTGTTGTTAGAGAAATGACAGGACACGGCATTGGAAAGAAATTACACGAAGACCCTTATGTCCCAAATTATGGACATCGGGGAAGTGGTAAAAAAATAAAACAAGGTTTGACTATTGCCATAGAACCTATGGTGAATATGGGAAAAGCCGATATATACATAGAAAAAGACGGCTGGACGGTTAGGACCTTAGACGGTAAACCTTCAGCTCATTATGAATTGTCTATTGCTGTAAGGAAAAAAGGAGCAGATATTTTATCAACTTTTGAATATATTCATCAGGCTATTGATGAAAATCCTTACATTAAGGCACCAAAATTTTAAAAATATGCCAAAAATTAAACCAATTGAAAAAGAAGGTGTTGTTGTTGAAGCTTTGCCAAACACCCAGTTTAAAGTTAAGTTAGATAATGGCAAAATTATTTTATGCCATATTGCTGGCAAAATGAAAATGCATTTTATTCGTATATTGCCGGGGGATAAGGTCAAAGTGGAGATTACACCTTATGACTTAGAAAGAGGACGTATTGTTTATCGTTATAAATCATAAAATATAAAACAATGAAAGTAAAAACTTCTATAAAAAAACGTTCACCAGAGTGTAAGATTGTAAGACGCAAAGGGAGACTTTATGTTATTAACAAAAAAAATCCTCGTTATAAACAAAGACAAGGATAAAGTTTGGTAAACTAATTTTTTTTATTAACTTTGCAGTCCGTTTAAAAAACTTAT
>CAZWVR010000241.1:0-1704 GCA_964637235.1 uncultured Bacteroidales bacterium
GCAAAATAGAAGGATGCGCCCCCTCTAAATAATCGCTTTTAAAATTATAAATCACCTATTGCCTCCTGCAGGGATAAAAAATATCAAGTTTCGGATTGTAAATGCTTGTTTTGATGCCAAACAACCCAAGAATTGTATAAAACACATTATCGTGAGAATATTTATTTTTGGATAACTTTTTTGCACAGTTTACATCAATGCCAAAATCGTTGGAAAACCACACAAAACAGGCTGGGTGTTTTTGAGCCTCTGGAGCCATAAAATAAGGCAAACCATGCAGATAAATGCCATTTTCACCAAGGCTTTCTCCATGATCAGATACATAAAACATAGCGGTTGAATATTTCTTGTCATTTTTCTTTAGAAATTCAACTACATCGTATAAAAATTTGTCTGTGTAAAGAATAGTGTTGTCATAGGCATTAACAACCTCTTGACGAGAACAGTTTTGTAACTGATTTGTTTTACATATCGGTTTAAATTTTTCAAATGAGGCTGGGTATCTTTTGTAATAATCCGGTCCATGTGAGCCTTTCATATGAAGTATAATTAAAACAGGTTTATCGTTTTTTAAGCTATCAAGCCATTTCTTCAATCCATAAAGCAACACTTCATCTTTGCAGTTAAATCTTGTGCAGTAAGGTTTTATTCTTTTATCGTTAAAATCCTCATACTCAACCCTATCTGCAACATGCTTTGATCCGTAATCGTTATCACGCCACAGGATGTTGACACCAGCTCTTTTTAAAATATCAAGGAGATTATCCGTATAGCGTGCTTTTTTTATAGAAAACTCACTTCTTGTGTAAATGGAAAACATGCAAGGCACACTTACAGCCGTTTCTGTGCCACATGACCTAACAGAAGGAAAATCAATTAAGTTTTTCAATTTTGATAAGTAAGGGTCTGTGTTTCTTTTGTAGCCATTTAAATAAAAGTGATCCCACCTTGCTGCCTCGCCAACAACGAAAATAATAAGCTTTGGCTTTTTGTAGGGCATCAATTTTGCATCTAAACCAATATGTTTAAACTTCATCGGTTTTGTAAGGTAGGTTTTCTGTAGATACCTAACAAAAGAATATGTGAAAAAAGCTGGATTTGAATACATCCTTATATGCTTATGAGTCCTAAAAAAACTCACCCAGCTTTTAGGATAAGCAAAATACAAAACAGGAATAAGCAAAAGATTAATAACTATCAATAAAAGTCTGCTTTTAAACTCCTCTTTTAAGCTTCTCTTTTTAAGCTTAATCAAATAAACGAATATCGAAGGCAGAACGCCAAGCAAAAGTATATAAACAAAAAGTTTGAGATTTAAAAGGTCATATACCTCGCCAGTTGTTGTCTGAAAAATATTGATAATCATTTTATCGTTGATAATCGTTTTATACTCAGCCATGTAGTAGGCTGCTGCCGAGGCAAGCAGAAACATTACAATAAGAAAAGGCTTCAAGATAAACCTTGCAATCAATAATCCCATAACAGTTGAAATTGCAATGAATAGCAATACACCTGCGGCTATACAAAAACCGATATCGCCAAATGCATTGTATGTTTCTTTAAAATATACATAGTTGTCAAACAAAACAAAAAATACGCTGCTTAAAACTATCAGTTGCACGCTGGAAAGCTCTATGCTTTTAAACTTCTCAAAAAGCCTCATAACACCTGCATTATAAACTTGTGCAGTAAATATTCAATACA
>CAZWVR010000242.1:0-1701 GCA_964637235.1 uncultured Bacteroidales bacterium
AAATTTACACAAAATTATAAAGAAAGCAAAATTTAAATAAACATATCTAATACAGTAGCGGTTGTATTTGAGTGTTTTCAGTCTTATTTGTTTTGCTAAATAGATTATTTCAAGTGTTATAAATTTTTGATGGATATAATAAATATTTTAGTAGATTAACTGCATGCAATTACGTTAAAAATAGTTTTATTTTTAGCAATTGCCTGTTTTTTATTAAGTTATAGGTTCTTTTGACGAATTTATTTGTAATAAAATCAAATAATATTCCAAATATGTATCCTATTGATTATTAAGAGATTATTAAAATTATAGTCTATCATTTTTTGTCATTTTTGTGTCAAAGTTGTCAATTTTTGATGATTTTTTTAAATTAAAAAATTTAATATTATATGTTAGGTATGGAGATTTCCGACCAGAGGAAACTTTGTTTTAGTGTTTTACTCTGTGTGAATATAAATTTAATCCCAGTAATATCTTGTAGTGCTTATTGTGTATTCTTCTCTTAGTTTTTGTTCTCTTTGTAGGCTTAAAGGATAAAAAGTTATTATGTGTTTGTCTGTTTTTCTGACTACGAGCAAGCATCTTTCATATTTTCCTCCTATTTGGGCTATACCTATATAAACTTCATTTCTATTAAAAGCTGAATTATATAATTCTACTAAGGCAGCGTTTTGATATACTTCTCTTATAGCTTTCCATATCTCTGTACCTGAGACGTATTTATTAAATAAAGTAGCATTATTTTTATTATAGTAATCAGAAAAATAGTTTAGAGTATGACGTTTAAGGATATGACGAAAGCCATAATAGTTATTACCCACATATAGTTTGACCCAGCCGTATTTTGGGTTATAGATAGAATCAAGTAATTCATCCTCTGGAACTGATTTATTTTCGACATAAGTTCCTAAATCTTGGTCAATTGAAAAGGCTTTTGGGAATGAATAAACATTAGATAAATCTTTGGCTATTTCTCTTTGAATTTCAAATGAATCTAAATTTTCAACGGGGAAAAAGGTTAATATTTCTTTTGAATATGATTTTACTACTAACACGTATGTATTATAATTATCGTCTATTTTTGTTGCCCCTATAAATACATTATATGGGTGTTTGAAAAAATTAGCTTTATAATATTTAATAGAATGTTTATACATATTGTTTATGCCTCTTATAATCTCTTTACCGTTTACATTCTCGTCAAATTTTTCGGAGGATTTTTTTTCATAAGGTAAATATCTACTTGTATGAAGTGCTAAGATATGACGAAAGCCGTATGTATCTTTTTCTCCGATATTTAATTGAATAGTTCCATATTTAGGATTATCAAATTCAAAAACTTCTGTTGAAGGGGATTTGTTCAAATCGAGGGCGCTTTTCGCTGCATCTTTGAGAAAATATTTTTTTTCTAATTTAATCTCCTCCCAGTGGTCAATGGATACAAATATCAATAATAAGGTAAAAATTCCGTAGAAGGTTAATTTGGTCTTTCTCATTTTTTTTGTTTTTTGATATATTAATGTTTTTTAAGCTTTTATAGCTTTATGGCGTTTTTTTACAATTTTAGGAATTTTTTCCGAGATATTGTTTTGCTTTTTCTACGATTTCGTCTATGGCTTTTTTTATGCCTGCGTCTTGATTTTGGTATTCTGTTATTGCTTTGGCTTTGTCTGGCACGATGTCAATTTCTTTAAGGGGCGT
>CAZWVR010000243.1:0-1681 GCA_964637235.1 uncultured Bacteroidales bacterium
ATATTTCATAGAGTTCAGATCGATCAAGTCCGCTAGATATTAGAATATCACTATAATCAGAGTGTGTATCGGCGATGAATCTTAAAACACCAGAATTATCAATCATACCTGGGAATATCAATATCGGATCAATCAAGGACTCTTTATAAAGGATGATAATAAATAGTTTATTGCTGCAATAAGCTTTTTTGTACCATATAAAATTCCAATCGAATGTTTGGAAAGGAGTTTTATTATATATTTTTTTAAATAGATTATTCCAAGAATTTTTTATATTTTCCAACTCTTTAATATTGCATATAATTTTATATTTCAACTTTGTTGCCTTTGATATATTACTGTAAGTATTAAAGGCAGTACTATCCAAAACAATAGTCCTTCAAAACCACTCACGCCAAATAAACGAGATTCAAAAAAGCTTCCAATAAAGGTGTAAAGCAATAAAAATAATAAATCTTGTTGCTTTACTCCTGTAAAAATAATTTTTAAAATATAGTATATAAGAACTACAAGAATAATCAATCCAGTAGGTATCCCATACATAATAAACATTGCAATATAAGAATTATGAGGGTTACCAACAAAGTTTGGGTCTATTCTCCTAAGTCCGGATTCTCTAATGATTTTAGGTGATATCCAAGCGTATTTGTCTAGGCCATTACCTAAAATGGGAGATTCTTTAATTGTCAGAATCCCAAGTGCATACTCTTTTTCACGACCTGAAAGAAGTTCATTCGACTTTTCAGACTTTATTATCCTCTCTAGTCCTGTATGAACACCAACTTTAGAAGCGATATTTTGTGCTCCAATAAGTGCTATAATTCCAGCTATTATATATAAAATTTTTTTAAATGAAAAGGTGCCTTGAAGCAAAATCGCCAGAATAACACCTCCAAACGCTGCTCTTGAGCCACTTAGCATAACTAAAAATAACAAAAAAATAAGTATAAAAATTGTTTTGTAGTTCTTTGTTGATTTTAGATAAGTTAACCCAAACAGTAAAGCACTTAAGAAGCCAAGTGAATTAGGGTTTCCAAATGGACCGGAATATCGCATACCGAAAAAATTTGGATTAACTATTACCCCATAAAATACTACCATGAGTCCTATCAAGATTATAATTTTTGATATATTTTTTGCTATATAATCAAAATAGTAATAAATACTAATAATAATTAGCAGAAAAGTCGATAATTTTGCCAAGACATACAAGAAAGAGTTGTATGTCCTATCAATAAATAAAAAATAAATTATATTTATAATAGAAATAAGTAACAAAGGTATAAAAGACTTATTAATTAATATTTTTGGATTCTTATACAAAATGAAAAAAGAAAAAAACAAATTGATCCCTAAAAAAATATATACAAAATTCCCATTAATTGGTATTTTCCGTACTTGGATTAGGAGCATTACAGTCCAAAGTATAAATAAACCATATTTAAAAAACCGTGAAATCATATCCTTTTTATCCATTGTAAAAAAGATGTAATTGCATGATTGATGTTATAGTTATAAATTGTTCTAGGACTATTTTCTATGTTGAAATAAATGATTTTTTCTACTAAATCTATATAGTTGCCTTTTTCAATTAGAAATTTCTCTTTATCTTCATGCCTTATTAATTCTTCTATACCTTGGCCTTTTACTGCTACAATTGGTACGCCCACCTGTAAAGCTT
>CAZWVR010000244.1:0-1638 GCA_964637235.1 uncultured Bacteroidales bacterium
GTGACGTCCTTTTTTATTATAGATAGCGTGCCGAATATTTGTACAAAATTCAACCATCCTATTTTGGCTTAAGGCGAAAAATAGTCCGAAAAAAATTTTTCCGTTTCAGAAAAATGATTTTTCTTTGCAAATGCAAAAGGAAACAAAAAATGCTCATCAAAAATACCCATATTGTTGATAACCAATCAATTACCCCCCCCCCGCATTCGGTAATTGACCGTGTAAGTGTTTTATCCGTTTCTTTTCATTCTTTTCCTGTTGCTACTGTTGCTTACAGTCATTTATTTTTGATACAAAATTTTTTACGATATACAGCGTCGCTGTTGTTTACGACTTACTACGCCGGCAAAAGTAAGTCGTGCAAAAATGTAAATGAACAAACCGCCATGAATGTCAATGGAATGCAAATAAAAATAAATAAAAAACCTAGAAAAATTTAGATTATCAGATGCCTTATAAATTCCTTATAAATTATTTTATAAATTTGTAAATGGAAACGTTACAATCTACCCTAATTAAATAAAATTTATAAGAAAGCAATGGATAGCAAAAAAAGCATATTGGAATTATTAGTAATAGGATTACTCTTTTCTTCTTTATACTCTTGTAGCCCATTGCTTTCTTTCGTTTTTGGAATTAAAAAACCGAGGATAGAAAATCATAATGAGCAAATAAATTTTTTAAGAAAAAATAATTTAGATACCAATTATGTATTTGATATTAATAAATTGTATTCGGATAGTATTGCCGGCAATTATTATGATTTAGACACTTTCGATGAAAAAAGTTTTTCTCCTATTCAGTATCGTGTGTATGATAATTATGGAAGATTTGTTGGTGGTTGGGAAATTTGTTTTGGGAGTAAGAAAAAACTAGGGATATTTGATACTATACCTCCTGTTGTGAAAGGGAAAAGGTTTTCTTTAAATCCTAATTTGAGTTTTGAACACGATATTAAAATAATAAATCACTATAATAAAATTCCCATAATAAAAAATTTTGATTATGTTATAATTGTTTTTTGGGCTCAATCTCTTGGTATTTTAAGTAAAGACTTACTTATGGATTTAGAGCATTACATCAAAAAACATCCTGATAAACGGTTTTTGTTGCTAAAAGTTAATATATCAAAGATACTAATTGATGAAAAATAATCCTAAAGTAAAATGTGAATGAAAAAGTTTTATTTTTGGATGAGACAGAAGTAGTTAAACTATTAGAAGTATGTTATTTTTTAGTTTTTTACCTATCACTTGTCGGATATGTTGCCATTAAAGAGCAATGTTTTGATGATGTGGTTTATTGAAAGGATAAAGAAATGCCAGTATTAGAATTTTGGAGTTTTTGAGAAGTAAAAAATCCTATGAGAAAAACTGTATAAAATGAACCAAGTATAATATTAAGACTGAGTGGAATAAAAAACAAGAAAATAGTAACAACGAATCTCAAGACACTATTGTTTGTTCTCCAATAGTATCCTAAATATTTTTATTAGGATATTTTTTCTTATGCTATTCACCTACATTCTTTTCTGTTCATGTTAATTTCTTTGTAGCGACAAAGAAACGAACCAAAGAAAACGTTCCAAAACGATGCTTCTGCCCGCTTTATCCCCACTTTCTTTTTAGAAAAGAAAGT
>CAZWVR010000245.1:0-1633 GCA_964637235.1 uncultured Bacteroidales bacterium
TCATAAAACTGCACCTTACGGAGTTTTAACGGGCGTGAAACATCATGGATTTTTACTTAACCCCCTGTCCGAAAACCGATGTGCCGAAAAAATGAGTACTTTTGCCCATACCTTCAAATTTTTGTTTGTGATGTTAAAGCTCCCCTTTGCCGGAAATCCCGCTTTTGAAAAAAGTTTTATCGGACCACTGTAATTAAAAATAAAAAGAAAAGTATTTCAAAAACCTTATCTTATCTCCATCAGTAAAATTACCTCTTAAAATGAATTCTCCAAATAAAAAGAGTTCATACAACGGTCTTGTAACAATAATACTAGGAAACTATGCACGTTTTGCTTTTTCCCAGTTTACAGATTGTTGCCCTTTTAGATATTTGAACAATCCTAACCATGCTGCATAGTGCATTATGAATATATAATAAGGAATAAATATTACTTTGTGTTTTAATTGTTTATTCCTTATTATACTTCCAATAATCGCTAAAATATAAAACAAGGTTTGTATTATAAATGTTACCAGGTACACATAAGAATCCAAATATTTTATTATTATAATGATATTTAGTATATATAATATTGGTAATATGAATGGAACAATAATCCATCTAGATACTTTATGAGAAAGAAATTCCCAAGAAAATATACCGTATTTAAAAGGATTCAATAAATGTTTTAATCTTATAATTGTTTGAATCCCTCCTGCAGCAATTCTTATTTTTCTTTTAAGTTCTTCTTTTATATTTGCAGATGCAGTTTCAACTGCATAAGCATTAGGTTCATACTTAATGGTATAACCTTTTTCTATAACTTTTGATGATATCACGAAATCATCTAATATTGTATCATGAGGTATTTTATTTATAAGTTCTGTTCTAATTGCATACAATTCTCCAACAGCACCTACAACAGAATGTAAATCAGATTCTAGTTTTTTAATTTTACTTTCGTATTTCCAGTAAAATCCTTCACCAGAAGCAGATGCAATATCAGTTTTTTTTTGAACAATACGTTTTTCTCCTGCTACACAACCTACTGAAGGATCATCAAACCATTTTACTAAGTTTTTTATTGCATCTTTGTTTAACATTGTATTACTATCTGAAAATATGGTAATCGGAGTAGTTATATATTTGTATCCTCTATTTATTGCTCCTGTTTTCCCTTCTCTTTTGTCTTTGTGTAAAACTGTTATATTTTTATATTCTCTTAACAAATCGGGAGTGCCGTCATTTGAACCATCTGTTACCCACAAATGTTTTATTAAATGTTGAGGATAATCTAGATTAAAATGATTATTGATTTTGTCTTTTATATAATCTTTTTCATTATATGCAGCTACAAACAGAGTAATTTCAGGTAAAGATATTTCTATATTATTAGGTTCATTATTTTTTGATAATAATAATTTTATTTTGGTTAATAAATATAAAATAAACACATAAATAAAGTATGCATAAAGTACATAAAATACCAATAACCAGAATATAATCTTCAATGTCATAATGTTAAATCTTTATTGACAAAATTACAATATAAAAAAACACCACTGTCCAATAAAAATAGGGAATAATAGCTTTCAACTTTTAACACACTGATAATCAGTGTTTATTTTTTCTAAGAGCACTATTTTCAAAAG
>CAZWVR010000246.1:0-1622 GCA_964637235.1 uncultured Bacteroidales bacterium
CCATCAGAGCCAGCCCCCCCTTCATGATTATTTCCAACTCCTTGTCTCATTGGTATTCCTTCTCCTCTTGGTGGCATATTAATATAACTAATATTTTATCTATAAATTTAAAAAATATATAAAATTCTTATTCTAATACGCCTATAACTCTTGCCACTGTTTTCCAAGTAACTTTACAATAACTTGTGTCCAAACCGGTTCCCAATTTTCAACTGGATTTTCTGATTTTAAAGTAACTCCCCGTGAAGTTACAACTAATGCAAACTTATCATATTTCATAGAACCATTACCATAAGGCTCAACAAAATCAAATACAATTATTATCTCCCCATCAGGGGTTTTACTCCTAGCTAAAAAAGCACGAGCTAGAACTAATTGCCTACTTGATTTAGGCAATGTAGTATCTGTCCAAGCTACAAAGTTCTTCTTCTCACTATCATCGGGTTTTTGTGCTGATACCCTTAAATATCTCAATGGTTGGCTAACAGCATTTAATGCTTCTTTGGCACTAAGAGGAGGCTTATTAGAGTTAACGGCCTGGTCAAATAGCACACCATACTTACTTATAATAAAAGTTTCTAAATACTTTTCGGGTAAACTATAGCCATATAGTCCATCTGGACCTGGAGTGGGTATCCTTTCCTCCCTTCTCCCACCAAAAATACTGCGTAAAAGACCCATACTATCATTAAGTTTAAGTTATATTATATAATTATCATAAATATTAATATTATAACATATTTCAACTTTTTTGGGCCGGTTTAAGTTCACCTGTTTAAGGTTCACTCACTTTACTATTTAATAATCTACTAAACGCTTTATATACTAATACTCTATCAATTCCTAATTTACTCGTCTTAAAATACTTTCATTTTATAAAGAATAATCTCAAAGTATATTGTGGTATATTATGAGCCTTTTCTCACATTCTGTTTATCAAATTGTATATACCTACTCTGAACATTCCAAAGTACCTTAAAAAAGGAAGTCAGAACATCTTTAATAACAGCATCGTTTATGGCTGAATAATCTTGACAACCCTCTTGATATAAAAGAACTTCAGTGGAACCATGTGTGCCTGGTATAATACCGATGGTTTGATCTTGTACCGTATTTGATACATTAGCATCGGGCGAAAATATTTTTATTACAAAAAAAGGATTATTACTCAAATCATCAAAGAAAAAAACTTTATATCTAATAGGCCCCAAAACTGATGACACCTGAGATACTTCGATCCCATTCCCTAGTTTTATAAAATCTGTATCATCATTACCTAAATCTGCTACTTGCAGAATGGCGTTAAAAGGTCTTAACTCAGTACTTGATTTAGGTAAACTTTGGAGTAAAGGTAAAAATGGCAGAAAATCAGGCACTTGTTCACCCTCGCTAAAAAAAGATGTTATTTCCCTAATAGCTATTAAGCTAGCTGAAATAGGTCCACGACTTGGTCTAGCACTTGGACTTGGACCGGGAGGCATTTATTATCTCATAACATATTATACATTTTATTATATCATAGAAACACACATATCAGCAAATAGAATAAAAAAATTATCTTACATCCTATCCCACAAAATTAATCAACTTGTCTTTTACAAACACAACCTTTTTAATACCAT
>CAZWVR010000247.1:0-1615 GCA_964637235.1 uncultured Bacteroidales bacterium
ATTGTATATAATTTCAATATTTTTAATGCGTTATGACTTTTTAAGGAAGCCCTATGTAAAGAATGCCATGATAAAGCCAATAGTCCTGATTTCAAATTTAAAACTTATAATTTGGCCATAGTCCATTATTTAAAAAATTATGTGGTTAAAAAAAATGATTGGCTTTCCAAAATCGCTGCAAGAAACTATAATGATAAAGATTTGTGGAAAGAGATATATCGTGCTAATAGCAACATAATAAAAAAGCCTGATCTAATCTATCCGGGGCAAAAATTACTTCTCCCGAATATATCTAAAAAGCGATAAGGGTTTTATTTTAATGGAAAAAAAATTTTATCTACTTATTTTACTCGTTCTGCTATTCAATTTTTCAAAAATATTTGGACAAAAAGTATTTATTGGTATCGGTTATAGTTCAGATGAAAATTTCGAAAAATCGTTAATCGTAGCAAAACAACGAGCATTGGCCGATTTAGTAAATCAACTACGAGTAGAAGTTAAAACAAATTTTGAACAAAATGTATTGGAAAAAGATGATATTATCAATGAAAAAACTTCATATAGAATCAGAACCCTGTCAAATTTGCCTCTTTTGGGAGTAAGGTGGAAAATATTAAGAAAAAAGGAAGCTACCTCTGTTCAGGCTATACTTAATCAAGATAGCTCACGAATAATTTACCGAAATTCTATAAATTCAAATATTGAAAAGATTAATGAACTGGCGTCTCAACAAAATTGTTTTCAAAGCCTTCGAGCCCTGATTAATATAAACGGTATGCTTGAAAAAGTTGAACGAGAAAGTCTGGTTTTCTTACTAATTGGCGGACAGAAAGAAGAACTTATTAAGCTTTTATATACAAAAAATATTATAGAAGATGCTATTTCTAAGCGTTATTCTATTATTCCAGAGAATTTGGATGATGCGGCGCATTTATTAGCTCAACGTCTTTTACTAATTGAATCGGCACCATGTGATTTCAAAATTGGGTCATTTACATTGAACAATACAAAATATTGCAGCTCTTTTTCAGAATATTTCAAAGAATTATTGAATAGTGCTTTTTATAAGACTTTGGCCTGTAAGAATTTAATAGATAGCAATGCCGAAAATCATTTTTCTATCGAAGGTACCTATTGGGTTAATAAAGATAGTGTAGATATATTTTTGTCAATGCAATATAATAATAATAGTAATATTAACAGTACAAAAGTATCTATTCCTAAAAAATGGGTTATAAATAAAAACCTGAATTTAGAACCTGAAAATATTTATACGCTTGAAAAAACAGAATCTTTATTTTCATTTAGAGAGATGGCCTATGGTCAAATTAAAATCAACTTTTGGAGCGATAAGGGCACGGACGCTGTAGCTTTCCATAATGGAGAAGAAGTAAAACTTTATGCTATGGTTAATATGCCAGTTTATCTACGGGTTATTTACTATCTTGCCAAAGGCGACAAAACGTTAATCTACGAGAATTATCACATTGATGAGTCAATGGTAAATCAAACTATTAACTTACCTCCTTTGGTTTGCGCACCGCCGTTTGGGGTCGAAAAGTTTCAACTATTTGCTTCCACTGAAATGTTTCCCACTCCACAAATAGAAAAAAAA
>CAZWVR010000248.1:0-1601 GCA_964637235.1 uncultured Bacteroidales bacterium
GCAGGGAATTCTATCAGATTCCCCTGACCCCGTACTTCCAGCTGAGATTTTCCTTTTAAAAAGCGGGGATACAACCCCGCCAGAAATCAACGACAGTTCGTTAACTCACTACTATAAGGCGAATGACCACCAGGCTTACCACCACCTGTAGTACAGCTCCACCATGGATCATGCAAAACAACCTTACTATCCATAACTTTCTTTTCATTAGTATTTAGCAATCTCCTTATATCGATTTTCTGGGTCTGTATTTCAGGCTTATTCCATTCGCAAATATACTTACTTGGGAAATAATGAGTAATGGGATACGGGCATTTAGCATATAGAGTAGCACTGGGCACCAAGCCCATCCCGAGCAGTGCCATTACAGCATAGATATACTTACGCATAATCCCTCCTCCTTTTTATTTTATTATTTTATTAAAAAGGGCTTTAAAAAAGCCTTTTCCATATTTCCTTTAGACATTCGTAACTAACATAAGTGCTTCTCTCTAAGTTATAGTCCTTACACTTATTACCTTGTTCATTCATTAATTTCCTCAAACGCTCAAAAATTTCGGATAAATGATAATACTGTAAATAATTAGCAGGAGCCACTCTACCATTTCCACTTTTTTTATACAAATACTTATCAATAACTGTATCTAGATACGGATATGACATTAACATATAATTATAAATCTTCAAATTCCAATTCCTATCGTTTAATTGATCAAAAGGTCCATCCCACCAATTATTCTCAACCACATTAAGTAGAGGAACTCCTATTAAAATAAACCCTTTTTTAATTTTTATAAACACAAACCCACTAACAGGCTCAAAATATATAGGACCTTTATATTTTATAAGTTTAAAATTTATAATCTGTGTATCGCTTAAGAACCATATAAAGCTCTTTATAGTAGTATCATAAGTCAAAGAAAAAACTAGTCCAGATTCATCAATAGTATTAAAAATAAAATCAGATGATTCAGGAACTCTAATTTTGGAAGACGGAACTTCTGGAAAGATTACAAATTTTCGAATTAAGGTATCACCAATATTAAATAAAACAGTAACGTTAGAATCGTCAGTCAACCGAACATTAACTACCCATTCTTTATATTCAAATGTGTCACTTTCAAAATCCAAGCTAATGTTAGAATAAAAATCATATACAATCCTCACTTTTTGCGATAAAGTATCGTAAAACAAATCAAATTTTAAGTTACCTTTAAGTATCTTACCACAATAAGGAATTATAAAATAATAATAATTTTCCGTCGGATAAACAATTAAAGTTTCTGGCAAGGAGGTTAAAATATATTTAATATGCCCTTCAAAGGTAGTATCATTACAGATAGACATACTATGTATATAGTTATAGTTCAGAAATCCTTTGGTTCCATTAGCAAAGCTCAGCAGTATCAAAACCAACATTGCTGTATCTAAATTATAAAGGATGAAAATTCAAAATTATTGGTCATAAATATTATCATACATAAACCGATAAAAACAAAGATTATATAGCTCGTTATGTTCATTATATTATAATACTTGTCCAGCTACCCAACGGGCAAAGGCCAGCGAAGTGGTAAAAGCGGGAGATATGGCATTGAGGA
>CAZWVR010000249.1:0-1571 GCA_964637235.1 uncultured Bacteroidales bacterium
TTTGATAATATCGTCGTAAAGGCTATCAATGGCGTAAGAGGGGTAATTGCGTTTGAACGTTATTTGTCTGTCCTGAATTTTAATAAAGCTAATATTGCTCAAACTACCAAGATAATATGGATAATAAACAGTGTCAATGGTAAATTTACTAATATCCACTGGTGCTAAACTTTCCACATAATTTTTTATAAATTCATAGTTAGAACCATTTAGTAAAATTTTTATATTTAGCCTGTCAAATGCTTTTTCGTTGAATTTATAAAGATATAAGACTTCTTTCACACAAGCACCGCAGGAAGCCATCAGAGGAATGATAATTACGCTGTAATTTGTGTCATCATAGAAGTTGGATACATAGTTAACAAAAGTGCTATCAGGAATATTTATTTTTCCATTGCTCACAGGACAAAAACTCATTAACTTGAAAATCAGATTTTTTAAGTTCTTATGTTGCTGTATAAATTTTGATGTGTCTGTTTTCTGAAAAGTAAATTTATAAATTACAATATTTTGTGTTTTCTTGTCTGTCCCAATGAGCTTGTTATCAATAATCTGCGATGGGAGGAAATTATCAGGTAGCACTACTTCACCAATCCTGTTAAACTTTTTGTCCATTATAATTAATCCGTCTTTTTTAGCAGTGTATTCCACACGCCGGAAATAATAATCTGTGTTTTTAGTGGTCAAAAAATTCAAATATCGTGGGAAAAAGCTGGAAATAGTAGGATTTAAAGTATCTATCAAAAATGATTTAGCATAATAATTTTTCAGAGTTTGTTTTTTGGGGTCATAGACATAAAAGATAGGAGTATAATTAAAGGATATTATGATTTTCTGGCGGTCAAGCGTAGTGGCGACATAAGGCTCACCCCACATATCAGCGTAAGGGTCAGCGTTAGTATCCACAACAGGATAATTATAAACAGGCAGATTATGATACTTATTATTTTTCAGGTCAATATAAGCGATTATAGGCACATTGCTTTTTATTAATTCTTTTGAATTTAGAGGATAAAGCCCTGTATTTCTATTTATTGCAATAAATAGTTTATCATCCAAAAGCGTAAAGCTATTAGGATAGCCTAAATAGACATCCTGCTCGTTTTGATTTTCTTTTGTGTAAAAGGGAGAACCATTGAGATTTAGGACTTTCAAAGTATTTCCTTGCCAATCAATAATTTTCAAACTGGTGTCTGCAAATTTATTATTACGTGCATATACAAAAATTGCTGTATCTCCAATATATATAGCAGTCAGGAACTTGTATGGAAGCCTGAGACTGTCAGTTTTTCCGGAAATTAAATTGGATTTTAAAATTAAGCTTTCTTTGTAATAAAAATAAGTAAATAAAATGCTGTCATTGAGCAGAGTAGGATTATAGCCCCGCTCTGTTAATACTGTGTCTTTTTGCAAAGAAAGTGTTAAAAATTTTCCGTGTTGATTACAGGATAAGAGATAAAGAATAAATACCAATATAAAATAGTATCTCATAATCTTTAAGTTTATTTTTCATTATAATTCCCTTGTAAAATTATTGCTTTAAAAAGCTGAAAAACATTTTTACTAACAAA
>CAZWVR010000250.1:0-1562 GCA_964637235.1 uncultured Bacteroidales bacterium
TAACTTTTATTGTCTTTTTCTCCGGTTATTTCTCTAATTCTTCTTATTTGATTTAAAATATCTTCGATATTTATTTTGTCTTTCTCAAGTGTTGTTTTCAGATCTTCTTTGATTTTAAGAAAATTTTTTTTTTGTGATTTATTAAGACGTTTTTCAACTTCATTAGTCAATTCATCAATGGCTGGTATTCCTAATGCTTTAGAGGTGCCAGCACCAAAAAAGAATCCAATATTCTTAGGATAGGATAATAGGTTTTGGAGTTCTCTAATTTCTTTAATTATATTTACTTTATTCATTGTAATGTCCTTTTTTTGGTTGCTCATAACGGTTTGAATATGCTGCGTGCCGCATTTTAAAACACATATTTTTCAAGTTGCGACAACTTTTATTCTGTGTATTAACTTTCATATTTACAGCTAATTGCGACATGCAGTATATTTTTTTTTAGGCAACGTTCTTTTTAATTTCTTCTTTTAGTCTTTGATAATTATCATTTTTCGGGGCAAAATTCATTCCGTAGTCAATTATTCGACTGGGATATCCTCTATATTTTGATAAAATCATTGCTGTCAAGTCATAACCAAGAGAACTATTTATACCCTGTATTGTTTTAAGGATAAAATCTTTTGCTGCTCCAATAATCAAATCAGAAAATTGTAAAACAGCGGAATGTGTGGATTTTGCAAAATAAAGGCTATCATTAAATCCTAAATTACTTAATGGTCCTGAAAGATAATTGACACCGCTTGAAGATTTGCCTAGATTGTATGCTCTGAAATATTCTCTATTAAAAGGTTTTGGATTACTACTATCTGGCCAGTCTAAAATTATCTCAAAACTATCCTTGAATGGTAAGTCTCTCGCAAAAAGCCCTATTCTCATTAATGCTTGAGCAAAAGTTATTTCTGTTAGTTGAACTTTTATCTGTTTAAGTGGAATGCTAGACGGATACCTTTCTGTACAGGCTAACACGATTGTATAGTCGATATTCAATGATTCTTTAAAAATTTCTGTTCTCCATTCATAGGATTTTTGTTTCAGTAATTCATAATCCTTTTGTCTATTCCATTCTTCGTAGACTTCTTTCAAATCCTTAAAATTCCATTTAATCGGTAAAGTAGGATAAGTGTATTTTTCCTTTACTTTTCTTAACAATTGCTCAATTTGTTTTTCTGATTTATTGTTAACAATAACGCCTCCAAATATTAGAACATTTGGTTTTCCTTTTACTGTACTCATTTCTGAATTGTCAGCGTACCATTTTAACATATTTGGTTTGTTTCTGTAATGTTACCTAGTTTATATAATCACCTCCCTTCTCCATAATCCCCCCGATATAGAGGGATATCACACCTTCCGTGCATATTCCCTACAAAATTAAAAATTTTCTTTATTCATTTCAAAGCCTGTACAAATTTTTATTAACAATGTTTTGTTTACATGTTTAAATACGGTTTTTATTAAACTTTCCCATGTCGCAGAAAACTTTTCTGTCCCGTTGTTTCGGTCATTAAAGACGGCGGTTATATTTCCGCTTTTTTCCCTCCGGCGCCGGTCTCCGG
>CAZWVR010000251.1:0-1544 GCA_964637235.1 uncultured Bacteroidales bacterium
TTACAAACAAATACACCTTGTTTGTATTGTTAAAGAAAACTAAAAAAAATGATTTATTAAACTATTAGTATAAAATTTCGGAAAGTTGTTCTTTTTGTGTCCATTTTACAATATCAGCGCCTACTTCTGATGATAAAAAGTCTATATATCGCTGGCTTTTGTGTGGAACATAGCCGTCCGTTTCATCATTCAAAACAACTATTTTATTAAATGGATTGCCATTGAGCATTTGAAATTTTACGGCTGTATCCGCTAAATTTTTATTGTAATAGCCCGAATTTGCACCGGTTACATAGTTGATTAAATATTGATTATTTTCGGTTTTTATTAGTGCATTAAAGCGTATAGTATTATTATACCTATAAAGTAATTGAAGATTTTCTTGTTTGACTTGTTTTTTTAGATATTCATTTACTTTTTTTGTAAATTTTACTTTTTCGTCCCTTACTTCTTTTTCACGATATTGAAGCTGCATTGCATTGATCATAGATTGAATAAATTCAGACATTTCAAATACAACAAAAGCCAAATGTTTTTTATCTGATTTCCTATAATAATAAACTGTTCCTGTATCCGGATGCAAAAGTTTTTCAATTTTGTAAGTATCAATAAAGTATGACCACAAATATTCCGTAATTTCGGTTTCCTGATCATCAGGCATATAACCATATTGTCCTTCATCTATCCAACCACCGTCGGAAACAATAAAATTACCATTGTTTTCCCGCACAAAAACAGACACAATCTTGTTATTAACTGTGGTATGATTGGTATATATTTCCAATGTATCACCACGCAGGTTATAACCATACATTTGGCATAGATGATCAATTAAATACTTATATATATCCATTGGTTTCATATGGCTAAATTATCAATAAATTTCAAATTATCACTATCTTTTGCAAAATGATTAGCATTAAACATCCCAATTTTTATTATAACGTTCGAAGGACATTCAATATTTGATTCATCACAAAAAGCCTGTAATCCCGTATGAGGATTGTTTTGAATTTCCGATTTTATTTTTTCAAATCGTGAAGGAAAATAAGCATACATATCTCCATTGGGGTCAAATTTATGAAAATGCGGCGGAGGTATTATATAGTCGTCAAGATCATACATTGTTTTATTAATATGCGCCGGACCATCAGTATCCAACCTTATTAAGGCTTTATCAAAATATTGATCTTTCAGCGCATAATTGTATTGCTCTTTTTTTGGCATATTTACTACATACAATTTCATTTCTCTATTACCACATAAAATTGGTATATCCGCTGTATTTTTATTATTTTTTGGTACCAGCTCTATGAACTGGCCATTCAAAAATTTTACTTCTGCTAAAACACTATTATATAATGTATAGTTTTCTTTTACTTTTATACATTTCATAATCCATATATTTTTTTAAGTCATTGTATGAAAACGGATGCTTGCCTTCACGTGTGCCATTCCACGCACTTTGTTTAGCTCTATATCCTTGGGCTGATGATGTTCGTTTTGGCTGACCAGTTTTATCCATTTGTCCCCTTTGTCCGAGC
>CAZWVR010000252.1:0-1535 GCA_964637235.1 uncultured Bacteroidales bacterium
ATACGCTTTTTTCTAAATCGTGGGTGAGCTTTTTTAGAATGCATAAATCCCTTAGAATGTATACAAATCCTACATTTTATATCTATTCGTTAGGGCAGTATATCAAAGAAAAATATTTTACGACACCTATGAAATTTAAACATATAGGGCTTGATGCAAAGGTTGAAGAAAAAGGCAAGCCTAAATTGATTATTTTTGTTTTAGGTGAAGCTGCAAGGTATGATCATTTTTCTTTAAATGGTTATAAAAGAGATACTAATCCAAATTTGGAAAAAATAAATAATTTAATAAATTTTCCTAATGTTCATTCATGTGGGACTGAAACAGCTGTTAGCGTTCCTTGTATGTTTTCACCATATAATAGAAGTGACTATTCAGATAAAAAAGCAAAACATACAGATTCTGTCATAGATGTTATAAATAGGGCTGGTGTGAATGTGTTATGGAGAGATAATGATTCAGGTTCTAAAAATGTGGCAAGTAGGATAAAAAACTATCAAGATTTCAATCATGCACATATTAAACCTTACTGTAACGATTTTGAATGTTATGATGATGTGTTGTTTTATAAATTACAAGATTGGGTAAATGAGCATAATAATTCAAAGCCGATTTTGATTGTTTTACATACAAAAGGCTCTCACGGACCTGATTATTATAAAAGATATCCAAAAGAATATAATAAATTTAAACCTGTTTGTAAAACAAATCAGTTGCAAGATTGTAAAAAAGAAGAAGTAGTCAATGGATATGATAATACAATATTATACACTGATCATATATTAGCAAAAACAATTCAGTTTTTAAAACAGAATGAAAAAAATTACAGAGTTGCAATGTATTATATCGCAGACCATGGTGAAAGTTTAGGAGAAAACGGAATATATTTACATGGTCTTCCATATTTTATAGCGCCAGATGTTCAAAAACATCCTGCAAGCGTTGCATGGTTTGGTCAAAATTTTGATATCAATATAAGTTGTGTTAAAAAAATAGCTAATAAAGCATATTCTCATGATAATTTATTCAGTACTCTTTTAGGATTATTGGATGTAAAAACAAAAGTATACAATCCAAAAATGGATATTTTTTATAAATGCAGGATAAATAAATGAAACCTGAGTATCAGTTTTTTAAAAATTTCAAATATGCAATAGATGGTTTTTTAGAAGTTTTAAAAAACGAAACTTCTTTTAAAATTGAAATAATTTTTTTTATTGTTTTGAGTGTTATTGCTTTGTTTTTACCTTATCCGATGTTTGCAAAAATTATATTAATTATTTCAATGCTTATACCTTTAATAGTTGAACTTTTAAATTCTGCAATTGAAAGAGTGGTAGATATGGTTACAAAAGAATATAATAAATGTGCAAAATATGCAAAAGATGCAGCGGCTGCCGCTGTAATGCTTTCACTTCTTTTTAGCGGCGGTGTTTGGATTAGTGTTATTGTTTATTTTTGGTAATAAAATTCCATTACTGCTTCAACTCCGTTTTTACCGTCACTTAGCAGTTTTATTTTTCCGTTGTGTAGAT
>CAZWVR010000253.1:0-1533 GCA_964637235.1 uncultured Bacteroidales bacterium
CGTCCCGATGTTTACATGGGGTTTACTTCTGTCAAATTTTTCCTTGGCCATTATTATACCTCCGAATTATAATGATCTTTTATTAAATTTCTCTTAAAAAGACAGAGCCCACGACCAGGATTGAACTGGTGACCTCATCCTTACCAAGGATGTGCTCTACCGACTGAGCTACGTGGGCACTGGATAACTATGAGCGGGAGACGGGACTCGAACCCGCAACCAACAGCTTGGAAGGCTGTGACTCTAGCCAATTGAGTTACTCCCGCATAAAACCAATGTTATGTGGTTCAAACATAACGCACATTGACCAGACAACAAAATGAAGATGTCGTCAGGTATGTAATATGATAGAGCTGGTGAGAGGACTTGAACCCCCAACCAACTGATTACAAATCAGTTGCTCTACCAATTGAGCTACACCAGCTTAATGACCGCCTCAAATATAGCAGTCGCTAAATATACGAACAAAACAGCAAAAATCAAATTTTTTTAAAAAAAATACGAAAAAAATTTCCTCTATAAAACAGTACTTTCCAAAATCGCTATTTGACAAATAAATTACACTCATTATATTGGAAAACTAATCTCATATCTTATGGAAATTATTATACGAGGGAAGAAAAAACAGGTTTCGTATCGTTTGTTTTAATAATCATGAGTATTATCACACAAAACATAAAAAAATATGCGAGTGGAAATTCATTACCTTATTAAAGCGCTCGCAATTCATCCCATATCTTTAAAGCCTCCGAAACAAAATACGGATTACAATTCGAAAGTATACCCAATACCAAGATAGAGGATCACCCTCATTTTAATCATCGGACTTGTAAATATTATAGGATTGATACCTGCTTTAAAGAAAAAACCTGCTTCATCCCTTTGATACCTTAACCCTGTTATAAAGGGAATACTAAACCCCTTATAAACGCCTGTTGTTTCGCTTATGGGAAATGGAAAAGCGGTTTCATTAAACATTGCCTCGCCATAGGTTAAACCAATACCAGCCTCCATTTTGATCCTACTGACACCATATAAATATGAATAACTGACATAATACATATCTTTTACTTTATAGGAACGGAAAAGAAAACTTGCATACCCGTTACCATAACCAATATCAAAAGAGTGCTTTTCCTTATAGACATAATTCAAAAATATACTACCCGCTATAGATTTACCATAACCCTCAAAACCTATATTTATAACATTACTCCTGATATTTTCAAATCCCTTTACCGTAAATTCATTGCCACGCTTGTGTACATCGAGAAAATCATATATTTTGAGCAAATTGCTTAGCAATTCAGAATCATTTGTTTTTAACGAGTCCAACAACTTATATTTTATTTTAATATTATTATGCGAATCAATAAATCCTTTTTTTCCTACGTCAAGACTATCAAAACAGATTGTATACGGAGGCTTTAGCCAAACTTTATTTTTATAATCCCCGGAATAAAGCGGGTTAGATAGTATTAATAATATTATTACTATTGATATTCTATTAATTTTCATAAGAATAACCATTTT
>CAZWVR010000254.1:0-1510 GCA_964637235.1 uncultured Bacteroidales bacterium
CAATAAAGAATTAGGTGCGCCCAACAAGGCGCTCCACCTGACCGCTATTCCGCTGCGCTCCATAGCGGCAGGTGAGCTTGATCGTTCGACAAGGTTAAATAACTATAATGGGAGATAAAATATGGGTGATGCATTTTCTTTTCGCTTGGAAGTACTGCAGAAGGAATTAGATATCATTGATAGCTCAGTGCGTAAAATAGATGACATTGGCAATAGTATAAAAAATTGGGCGATAATTACTTGGGCTGGTTCCATATCCGTTGTGATTTCCAAGCCTGACCTTCATCCATTTTTGTTATTTACAGCTATTCCACCAATTATTTTTATGTTTACTGATGCCTATTGGAGGAAGATACAACGACGTTTTTTTTATAGACAATTGCAAATTAGTAACTACTTAAATAGTAAAAAATTTGAAGATTCATTTAAAACTAAAGAATTGGATTTTAGAATATTAGACCCAATTGCACGTAACGCTATAAAACAACCAGAATTTAAACATTTTATTGCAGTTCAAAAAATATTAAAATTCCCTACTGTTTCATTTCTTTATATTGGTCTATCAATCATAAGTGTCTTTATTTTCTTTATTTCTGGTGTTAAAATATGATCGACTGTTGAATGTTTAAAATGATTAAATAATTTTATATTATAGGTATATAAATGAAAAACTGTATTTTTTGCAATATGCTATCGGAATTTGATACAAATTATACTTTTATTTTTAAGATGAAATATGGTTCGTTATTCTTGAACCATAAACAATATTATAAAGGAAGGTGTTTGTTTATTTTAAACCGCCATTTAGAACAATTTCACGATTTAGACAATGAAGTATACCGGGGATTCAATAATGAATTAAAACAAGTTGGTATTTTACTAAATGCAACATTTTCACCTGATCTCATAAACTATGCATTATTAGGTAACCATGTACAGCATGTCCACTGGCATCTTATACCAAGATACAAGAAAGAAAAAGAATGGGGTAACCCTCCTTGGCCATATCCTGAAACTAATCAAATAAAAAAACGTAAAAGTTGCAAAATTATATGCAAAATTAAGTCAAAAGCTGATGAATTAAATATATTATATGAACAAAATAATGAAGATCATAGTAATAGATATGAAGTAAATCGTCATAAAATTACTCAAAGTGGCAGACAAACAATTAGCTACCCAAGCAAGCCAATATTCAAACAAATTCATTGGGAAAAGTACGTTCATTTTAAAAAAAGCTGGAAATATTCATACAAAAAACTGCAAAAGCTTAATAAATTCCTAAATAATGAATTTGGTGAAAATCATAACTTTTCAGTATTAGTAGCAGGATCCTTTGGTCGTATGGA
This sequence comes from uncultured Bacteroidales bacterium, assembly GCA_964637235.1. Classification (GTDB taxonomy): domain Bacteria; phylum Bacteroidota; class Bacteroidia; order Bacteroidales; family S143-33; genus CAZWVR01. Next base: position 1,350 of record CAZWVR010000254.1, read on the forward strand.
TGCGCACAAAAAGTCTGATTTAGATTTTATGGTAATTCATAATGGACACTTAAAAAATGAAGAAGAAAAGGTTGCATCAATTAGGAGAATAGCTAAAAAACTAAACATTCAGATGACCTGATCTCGTGAGTTTTGGCTTTCCAGGCCGACTCATTATAACA